>NZ_JACJSN010000007.1:0-216248 GCF_014698135.1 Limnothrix sp. FACHB-881 | reverse complement strand
ACGAGCCAAGCTCCAAGGCTTGAGGGTGCGTCCAGAGTCTCTACCGGATGGGAGATGGTCGATTATGCCTGAGCTTAACCTTCCTTCTCCACCGCCTTCCACATACAAGGGTGTGTGGGAGCGCGCCATCCTCGTCACGACCATTGCCCGGTCATCTCCCACGCACCGCAACCGCCACGCCATTCACGACGATTCCCGATCGGTTGGGTTGCCCCATTGCGGCGGTGCGTAGGGCACAAACCCAATCTCCGTAAACCGCCAACCGTTGCCCTACGCACCCTACAGCTACTTTTATATGCGTGGAAAAGCGCTCAGGATTCGTAGATGTCGCGGCGGTGACCGATGCGATCGATTGTGATCACTCGAATGATGCGATCGACTTCATAAATAATCCGATAATCGCCGACTCGGAGTTTATAGAAACCCGCTAGGTTTGCGGAGAGGGGCAGGGGTTGAATTTGGGCAAAGTTATCAGCTAGCCATTGAATTTTGCTGACCACTCGTTTCTGAATTGTTTTGGGCAACTGTTCAAGGTCGATGACGGCTTGTGGGTCGTATTCAACCGAATAACTCATGGTTAGTCGAGTCCTAAGCGGGCCATGACTTGTTCGGCGCTGAGGGGTGTTGTTTGACTCGTTTGCCGCCGATCGCGCTGTTGCAAGAGTGCTTCGGCCAGGCCGGGCTTGAGCGGTAAATCGGCTTCGGAGTCCGTGAGCATTTCTGCGAGAACTTCTTGGATGGTTTCCCGCAGCAAGCTTTTAAATAAGTTTGTGAATTCTTCGATTGTTAAGTCTTTAATTTGCATGATTTTGCCTCCTCTATGGTGATTGTAGCGGTTACACCATGCACCGAGGATTGTGGCCACCCAATCGATCGGGGATTGTTGTTTTTTCGCGATCGGTTGCGGTGCATGGGAGGGATGGGGAAATGGTCGTTAATGGCCAAGCGTTCTCCCATGCACCCTACTGCTGGGATGGTTCCTCAGGGGCGATCGCGCCAGGGTTGGGCGGTGGTGAGGTGGTGGTGATAGAGCGGAACCCAGAGCCGGTAGCCGCTGGGATCAGGATGGATAAAATTTCGCTATCGAGGTCACAAGGTAAATAACAGTTGCAAGGACTAGCTTTTGCCCATCCGCTAGTGGCTCTACAGCGGTAACATAGGTCAAGACTGTAAGAAGGTTACCCATGAAAATTGAAGAATATATCGAAATAGCTGAAACAAATACAGAAATTGGTGGAGTGTCTCTAGTCAACACCGAAATACTAGAGCACAAGCAGACAAGCCAACCAGGAGGGTATAAAGAAGTTATTCGATGGTCATTTTCCGATGGAACAGTTATCCGCTTCGAGAATCAGACTGATACTGAGGTTGGATGGAAAGGCCATGATAGATGTTGGCGATTTGAGCTAACTGGAGAAAAAGTGTCTGAGGACTCTTCTAGTGAAGTTATTAGTAAACGTGGATGGGCAGGAACTTAAAGGCACGGCGAGCGAGTAGGGTGGGCAATGCCCACCACATATTTTGCCAAAACGGTATCCATCCTCAAAACAATAATCGCCGCTTCTTGCAGTGCGCTCCAATTACTTTAGCAATGGGCTATAAGCGGAGGTGGGCATTGCCCACCCTACAGGCTACTTTTATTAGAAGAATCGGGGTTTCATTTGGTTGTTTTTGATGCAAAAACGGAGAAAGTTGCAGAATGGAAGCCTTAGAAGTCAAGACAGCTCCTAACCTCGATCAATGGCGATCGCTCCTAGAAAAAATCCTTAGCGATTATGCCAAGTTGCCCTATCGCTATGGAGATGTGGCAACCTATTTGGTGGTTGACCAAGATCGCAATCATTTCCTGCTCATGCAAGAAGGCTGGGAAGAGAATCGACGAGTGCATGGCTGCCTAGTTCATGCCGAAATTCGGAACCAAAAAATCTGGATTCACTACGATGGCATTGAAGGCGGGATTGCTAATGAGCTAACAGATTTGGGAGTTCCGAAAGATCACATCGTCTTAGCGTTCCATGCTCCCACCGTTCGGCAATATACAGGCTACGCGATCGATTAACTCCAGCAAGAATTAGCGGTGGCCGCGTTGGGTTTCGTACTGCTCAACCTAACCTACTCGACTTAATCAGGTGGATGACGATTGATAGACTTGAGTAGTTTTCGTAAGTTCACAACACCTGATCGATTTAGCTTCAATGCTTCGACAGTTGCTCGCCCGATCGGTGTTAAGCCAATTGCCAAGCTACAGTCTTCATTCCAAGCAAAGTGCTCGTTCCACACCTGCTGCCGAGGATTGAATAAACCGGTCATCTGTCCAGTCAAAGGATCGATCGCAGAGATTTTATTATATTTATGATTGTTGTAACCCTGACAAGCCAAGGCTAGGTTCTCTAGAGCTGTTTCACCTCCTTGACTGACAGGAATAATGTGCTCAATGGAAAATGCCTGTAGTGCAAACTGAACTTGGCTACGACAGTACTCACAGCAGTTAGCAGCGCGTATTTCAACGGCTGTACGAATTGCAGATGAAATTCGACGACTCATTCAATAACTGTCGGTAATTGAAGTAGACCTAGATCAATCATGAGTTGATCTAAGGAAATTTTTCGGGGTTGCGCGAGTTGCAGCAATTTCCCTAAACGCTCGGCTTCTAGATTTTCGATGCGATCGCCTAGCGTAATTAACTCTGAATATTCTTCTGATGTCAGAGCATTTGCATCGCGCTGCATCAAGAGATAGTGATAATGTTCTTGCAGCTCTACAGGAATCGCCTGATTAATCGCCAATAGCAATCGAGATTCATCAGCGTTCAGGATGACTGGGCGTTGCTTTGTTGCATTGTGTCTAGGCGACCATGATAGGAACAGCGATCGAATTAATTCGCCGATTAAGATCAATCGATCGCGCACTGGCCAAGTGGCAGCCTGTGATCGTAAATCCTGAAGGTTCATAGTGCTTGGTCAATCTCCTGACTTGAAAAATTTGTCTTCCTGGAATCAATAATTACTTATGAAATCTGGATATCAGTTGTAGTGGGCTGAGTGCCGATCAATCTAACTTGCTCAACTCATTGATGGCAGCGATATCACCTCTTGTTGGATGCGATCGCGCCATTCTTCGCGAATATTTTTGAGGGTGACAACATCAACCGGGCAATTCAATAAGTCTGATAGATCCTGAATGCAGCCAATTCGATCGAGCAAACTGCGATCGGGTTCCATCTCCACCAAGAAATCGATATCACTTTCGGCAGTTGCTTCGCCTCGGGCCACGGAACCAAAAATGCGAATGTGGCTGATGCCATGTTCCGCCGCGATCGCCTGGATTTGCTCACGGTAATGAATCAGGCGCGATCGCAACAGCAGAGTTGCTGGGGTAACTGAGGGAGCGATCGCTGGCATGAATCGGGTGGGATGTCGGGGCAATGGGTCGATCGTAGCAAAGGTCGTGGGGGCGATCGTGGCGGGCCGTGGAATCATAGACAGTAGTGTTTAGCCCCTGCCCGATCGCATGAGTCTGCTGTCTCTGAAGAATGCCCACAAGGATTTTGGAATCAAAGAAATTCTGCGGGATGGAACCTTTAGCATCGAGCCAACGGACAAAATTGGCTTGATTGGCACCAATGGTTCGGGCAAGTCCACGCTGCTGAAGATGCTGGCGGGGCTGGAGCCGATCGACCGGGGCGATCGGCTGGTGAACCCCAACTATCGGCTGGTCTATTTGCCTCAAGATCCGCCCCTCGATCCCGATCGCACGGTGCTGGAGCAGGTATTTGCCGACAGTGGCGAGCAAATGGCGCTGGTGCGGGAATACGAGGACTTATCCCACCGGCTGGGCCACACCACGGGGCCGGAGTTGGATTTGGTGATGGCGCAGTTGGCCAGCCTGGGCGACAAGATGGCGGCGGCGGGCGCTTGGGAATTAGAAACCCAGGCGAAAATTGTGCTGTCTAAGTTGGGAATCGAGGATTTTGAAGCGAAGGTGGGGACGCTTTCTGGGGGCTATCGCAAGCGAATTGCGCTGGCGGCGGCGCTGTTGGCCCAGCCGGATTTGTTGTTAATGGATGAGCCAACGAACCATCTGGATGCGGATTCGGTGAACTGGTTGCAAGATTATTTGCGCCAACAGTTTCGTGGGGCGTTGTTGTTGGTGACACACGATCGCTATTTTCTCGATCGGGTGACGAATCGGATCTTGGAACTCGATCGCGGCGATCTGTTCAGCTATGCCGGGAATTATGGCTATTACCTGGAGAAAAAGGCAGAAGTGGAAACGGCAGAAAACAGCCGCCAGCGCAAATTTCAAGGGGTATTGCGGCGGGAATTGGAGTGGCTGAAGAAGGGGCCAAAGGCTCGCAGCACCAAGCAAAAAGCCCGGATCGATCGCATCCAAGATATGCGCGAAACGGAATTTAAAGCCAGTTCGGGCAAGGTGGAAATTGCTACGGCGGGTCGGCGGATCGGCAAGAAGGTGATCGAGCTGGAGAATTTGACCTATGAAGTGGGCGATCGGGTCTTGATTCGTGATTTCACCTATCAATTTTTGCCGGACGATCGGGTGGGAATTATCGGCGGTAATGGGGTGGGTAAATCAACGCTGATGAACCTGATTATGGGTAAGTTGGAACCCACGGCAGGCGAGGTTGATCGGGGCAGCACGATCCAAATT
Organism: Limnothrix sp. FACHB-881; assembly: GCF_014698135.1. Classification (NCBI taxonomy): domain Bacteria; kingdom Bacillati; phylum Cyanobacteriota; class Cyanophyceae; order Pseudanabaenales; family Pseudanabaenaceae; genus Limnothrix; species Limnothrix sp. FACHB-881. Next base: position 211,580 of record NZ_JACJSN010000007.1, on the reverse strand, counting down.
GGCTATTTTGATCAGCACTCGGATGATTTGTCTGATAAGGGCGATATGCGAGTGCTGAATTACCTGAAGGAAACGGCGGAACTGGTGAAAACCGCCGACGGGCAAATCATCACCGCCTCGCAAATGTTGGAGCGGTTTCTGTTTCCGCCCGATCAACAATATGCGCCGATCAGCAAACTTTCGGGCGGCGAACGGCGGCGATTATTCCTGTTGAAGGTGTTGCTGGAAGCGCCGAATGTGCTGATTTTGGACGAACCGACCAACGATGTGGATGTGCAGACCTTGGCGGTGTTGGAAGAATATTTGGAGGAGTTTAATGGCTGCGTGATTGTGGTGTCGCATGATCGCTATTTTCTTGATCGCACCGTTGAGAAAATCTTCGCCTTTGAGCAAGCCGGCCAGATTCGCCAATATCCCGGTAACTATTCGGTGTATTTGGATTTGCGATCGCCCGATGTGTCTAGCGATGCCCCCGAGAAAAACGGGCGATCGGCTGAGAAGAAGGCTAGTGCTGCAAACACGCCAGAGCTGGATCAAAGTAGTGCGCCTAAGGGGCGATCGCGCAAATTGTCCTACAAAGAAAAGCGCGAACTGGAACATCTGGAAACCCATTTACCCCAGTGGGAAGAGGAAAAAGCGACTATTGAAAAGCGCCTCTATGAAAATCCTCCCAGTGGCTACAGCGAGGTCGAGAAGTTATCGCAAAAGCTGGCGGATCTCAGTCACCAAATTGATCAAGGAACGGAACGCTGGCTTGAATTGTCTGAGCTAGCGGAATCCTAGGATTCAGAATTCGATCACAACTGCCCAAGACAAGATGCTCAAGCCCCTTGCCCCCGACGATTCGGCTAATAGCTCTATCGAGATCTTCTATAGTAGTGATTGAAGGTTTGTCGCCGTTTTCCCTCGCTGTTTTCTGTGTCACTCACCATGGTTTTTGCACCGTCGCTATCGGCTACTCGCCCCGATTGGGAAGCGATCGCCCGGGAATTTGTGAACGCCTTGGGCGATCGGGCTGTGATTCGCCGCAAAGATGAACTGCTGACCTACGAATGCGACGGGTTAACCAGCTATCGCCATCGGCCGGCACTGGTGGTGTTGCCGCGTACCACGGAGCAGGTGGCGGCAGCGGTCAAGCTCTGCAATCGGTTTCGCGTGCCCTTTGTGGCGCGGGGGGCGGGCACGGGCCTCTCCGGCGGCGCACTCCCGATCGAGGATTCGGTGCTGATTGTCACGGCGCTGATGAAACAAATCCTGAAGGTGGATTTGGACAATCAACGGGTGGTGGTGCAACCGGGGGTGATTAACAATTGGGTGACGCAGGCGGTGAGCGGTGTGGGGTTTTATTATGCGCCCGATCCATCGAGTCAAATTATTTGCTCGATCGGGGGGAATGTGGCAGAAAATTCCGGCGGGGTTCATTGCCTCAAATATGGCGTAACCACCAACCATGTTTTGGGTTTGAAATTGGTGTTACCCGATGGGGAAATTGTGGAGGTTGGCAGCGCTGTGCCGGAAATGCCCGGTTACGATTTGACAGGAATTTTTGTGGGTTCTGAAGGCACATTGGGCATTGCCACGGAAGTCACCTTGCGAATTCTGAAAACTGCTGATGAAATTGCTGTTTTGCTAGCGGATTTCACCAGCATGGATGCGGCGGCTAAGAGTGTGGCTGACATCATTGCCGCCAAGATTATTCCTGGTGGCATGGAAATCATGGATAACCTCAGCATCAATGCGGTGGAGGACGTGGCCAAAACCAATTGCTATCCCCGAGATGCGGAGGCGATTCTATTGGTTGAATTGGATGGCTTGGCAGTCGAAGTGGAAGCCAATGCCGATCGGGTGGCGCAAATTTGTCGAGAGAATGGGGCGCGGAATATTGCGATCGCCACGGATCCCCAAGAACGCTTAAAACTTTGGAAAGGTCGTAAGTCTGCCTTTGCTGCTGCTGGCCATGTCAGCCCCGATTACTATGTGCAGGATGGCGTAGTACCGCGCGGCAAATTGGTTTGGATTTTGCAAGAAATTGCCAAGCTGAGTGAGGAATATGGCTATAAAGTCGCCAACGTGTTCCATGCAGGCGATGGCAATTTGCACCCGTTGGTTTTGTACGATAAGTCCGTGCCGGGCCAACTGGAGGCCGTGGAGGAAATGGGCGGCGAAATCCTCAAGCGCTGTGTGCAAGCGGGCGGCACAATCTCCGGCGAGCATGGCATTGGTGCTGAGAAGCGCTGTTATATGCCCGATATGTTTTCGGCGGCGGATCTGGAGACCATGCAATGGTTGCGATCGGCCTTTGATCCCTTGCGCTTAGCCAATCCCGACAAGGTATTTCCCACACCAAAAACCTGTGGGGAAGCGGCGAATGCTCAGGCTCCAGCGCAGCGATTGGTTGAGGGAGTCGATCGCTTCTAAATACCCATCTCTAAAGACCCATCCGGCCGGGAATCAATGAGCAGGGCAGAGATGGGGCGATCGAGCAATCTTGAATCAAGAACTCGATCGCCCGTTATCCCACCGCTTGCTCATCACTCATTGGCGCGATCGGGACTCATGACCTGGGGTTTCACCTGCAATGACAGGTTTTGACCGTTGCGATTGATGGCAAAGGTGAGAGGACGGGTTATGCCCGTGGCTTCCACCATTTGCTGCACTTCGCTGGGATCTTCCACCACCTTGCCATCAATCTGAAACACCGTGTCTCCGGGGCGCAAACCCGCTTCCGCAGCGGGCGATCGGGGCATCACTTGCACAATCAGCACCCCCGCATCCAGCTCGATTTTGGCGTTGCTGTTCGGGTCTTCGTTGATCTGCTGCTTCAGTTCGGGCGTGAGCTTCACCATCCGCACCCCCACGAAGGCGTGATCTGCCCGGCCCTTGGCCACCAGTTGCTCGGCAATTTGGCGGGCCCGATTGATCGGAATCGCAAAGCCAATCCCCTGGGCCCCTCGGATGATAGCCGTGTTCATGCCAATCACGGCTCCTCGCTCATCGATCAGCGGGCCGCCGGAGTTACCGGGGTTAATGGCTGCGTCGGTTTGGATGAAGTTCACCCGCTTGTCCGGTACGCCGACCTGATTGCTCGATCGCCCGGTGGCGCTAATAATTCCGGTGGTGACTGTGTTGTCCAGCCCCAGGGGGTTCCCGATCGCGATCGCCCATTGTCCCGGTTGCAACTGGTCAGAGTTGCCCAAGTTGACCGTCGGTAAATCCTTCGCGTTGATTTGCACCACCGCCACATCCGTCAGGGAATCCGCCCCAACCACCTTGCCATCAAACTTGCGCCCATCCTTCAGGGTCACGGTCACTGAAGTGGCTCCCTCCACCACGTGGGCATTGGTGAAAATTTTGCCGTCATTGGTCACCAGAAAGCCCGAACCGGAGCCACGGGTTTCTCGTTCCTGGGGGGCGGGCCCTTCTTCTCCAAAGAAGCGACGGAAAAAGGGATTGCTAAATTCACCGGGAATTTCGTTCCGAACGGTGCGGGCGGAGTCAATGCGCACCACGGCTGGCCCCACGCGATTGACCACGGTGGTGACGAAGTTGCCAGGGTTGTTGGCATTGGCGGCAGATCCCAACGGCAGCGACACCGGCACGGAACTGGTGTTGGGTAGGGAGGCCAGCTCGCCCCCATTGGCTAAAATTCCCCAGGCATTGGGTGACACCATCCGCACCCCTGCCAAAGCTGCCCCCGCCCCAAACAGGATCAGGGAAACGTAGAGCAGGGCCTTCGATCCGCCGCCGGAACGATTGGGGGGATTTTGAAATTGCACCCGATCGGGGCGATCGTTGGGAGATGTCATGGCAGCTTTCGGCAGTCGAAACGTCATCGGGCTGTGTCCTTATCCATTCTGGCCTGTTTGACCCCAATCTAGTCAGCTTGTTTGACGGGGTTATGGTACAGACATGACGCGGTGATGACGCTTGCGCGGCAAACGGTTCATGCTGGGCCAGCGGAGAGCCACGTTTAGGCCATGATAACGAGGGGATTGCTGGATCTTGATTGCTGGATCTTGCTGTCCAGATCTCCTACTTTGGGTTCTTATCCGCTGACGCTATGGCTCCTTTGGTATCTCCCCCGCAACCTGAACCATCCGCCCATTCCCGATCGCCCCGCTTGAGTCCACCCCAGGCTCCCGCTTCCCCCAAGCTGCCTGCTAGTGGGCCCGATTGGTGGCTGTTGGCCCGCCAGCGCTCCGTGGTGCAGCGGGCCCTGCGTACCTCGCTGTTGGTGGGCACGATCTTGGTGGGCATTAATCACGGTGATGCTCTGCTGCGGCGCGACTGTCCGCCCGATCGCCTCGCCAAAATTGGGCTAACTTACATGGTTCCCTATTTGGTGGCCACCTTTGCTTCCGTTTCCACCCTGCGGGAATTGGGGCGATCGCCCATGGCCGATCGCGAGGAAAACGGTAACTAGGATCCCGCCTGATCCCGCAGCCGTCGCAATTCCGCCTGGAGCCGTTCCACTTCTTGGCGCATGGCATCCAGATTGGCCCCACCATTGGCCGGATCTGCGCTCACTTCCGCGTCCAAAATTTCAATGCGGCGCGGCTCTTGGCCTGCGGATGGTTCGCGGCTGGGGGCGCTGTCTTGGGATTGTTGAATCAGGGCTTCCACGGCGCGGCGAGCTTCTTCGGTGGACATCTCGCCTCTTGCCACCATCTCATCGGCCAGTTGTTGCAGTTTGCTGGGCAAGTCGGTGAAGGTTTCACTGGCCTTTTCACCGGCATAGCTGGCAAGGCCAACACCCAAATACAGGGCTTTTTGCACCAAGTTACCGAAGTCAGGCATGTTGCTTGCTCCTGAGAAAACGGGTCGATCGAACGGATGGGCAAAATCGAGCGGCGGCCGGAGCCAAAGCCCAAGGGCCCAGCACCGGGGCAAACCCGCCAAGGATTCGCATCCAGCCTAGCGCGGGAGTTCCCCGATCGCGCCGTTCTTTCCAGCGAATTTCGGGTAAATTCAGGGCCAATCAACGGCTATGGTGTTGTCGAGATTGGGCAAGCGGCAACGGTTGGCTGGCTTGCTGTCTGGCTTGTTGTCTGGATCATTACTGGATCATCGATAGATCACGATCAATCACCTATAGGATCATCTTCATCCATAAATCATCCATCGATACTGGTATCGATACGGGTAGAGAGATACTTGTAGAGCGTTGTTGAACACGATCGATTCCTGGTCAAAATTGCCAGGGATGGCCAAAACGCTTGTTCGCCCGGCGGTTTTGCGGCTGAATGGGTGATCGTCTGCCCTGTTTGCTCTGGTCACTGGCTCCGCTTGCTGGCCCGGTCTGCTTGAGCAGTTTGCTGGCGAAATGGCTTGTTTTTGCTGCTTGTTTTCGCTGTTTTCTTCTGTTGCTCTTTCTTGTTGTTTTTTGAGGAAATTCCTGTGGTTGCCGTTGCGATCCTTGCGGCCGGTAAAGGCACGCGCATGAAATCTGATTTACCCAAGGTGTTACATGAATTGGGGAGCAAAAGCGCGATCGCCCGAGTCTTGGATAGCCTGTCTCAATTATCGGTCGATCGATGCCTGACCATTGTTGGCCATCGAGCAGACTTAGTGCGATCGCACTTGGCCGCCTGGCCGCAAATGGAATTTGTGGAACAACGAGAGCAACGAGGAACCGGCCACGCCGTTCAACAATTACTCGCTCCTTTAGCGGACTATGAAGGTGATTTGCTGGTGCTGAATGGGGATGTGCCGCTCTTGCGCCCAGAAACCCTAGCCAACCTTCTGAAAGTTCATCAAACTCACCAAAATGCTGCCACCATCCTGACAGCGCAACTGGCGAATCCCCAGGGCTACGGTCGCGTTTTTTGTGATCAAAATTTGATTGTCCAAGAAATTATCGAAGACCGAGATTGCAGCCCCGAGCAACGCCAAAATTGCCGAATTAATGCTGGAATTTATTGTTTTCGTTGGTCGGCATTGGCGGCTTTTTTGCCCCAGCTCAAAAATGACAATAGTCAAGGGGAATATTATTTAACCGACGCGATCGGGGCCTTGGATCCGGTCATGGCTTTGGATGTGGCCGATCCGGAGGAAATTTGGGGATTTAACGATCGGGTGCAACTGGCGGCGGCGGCCCAGGTGTTGCAACGACGCACCAAGGAGCAATGGATGCGATCGGGTGTGACCCTGATTGATCCCAGCAGCATCACGATCGACGATACGGTCACCATCGGCCCCGACGCAATCATTGAACCCCAAACCCATCTGCGCGGCCACAGCTCGATCGGAGCCGGAGCCAGAATCGGCCCCGGCTCACTGATTGAAAACGCCACGATCGGGGCCGGCTGCCAAGTGCTCTATTCCGTGGTCACCGACAGCGAAATTGGCCCTAATAACCAAGTGGGGCCCTTTGCCCATGTGCGCGGCCATGCCAGCACGGGCCCCGATTGTCGCCTGGGGAACTTTGTGGAACTGAAAAATGCGCAATTGGGCAGCAACACCAAAGCCTCCCATCTGTCCTATTTGGGTGATGCCACCTTGGGCGATCGGGTCAACATCGGCGCAGGAACGATCACGGCGAACTACGACGGCGTGAACAAACACCGCACCGCGATCGGCGATCGCAGCAAAACCGGTGCCAACACAGTGCTGGTGGCTCCCGTCACCATTGGTCAAGACGTGACGATCGCCGCCGGTTCCACGGTCACCGAAGATGTGAGCGACGATGCCTTGGTGATTGCCCGATCGCGCCAAGTCGTCAAACCCGGTTGGCGCTTGCCCAGTGCCGACTAGGCTCGTACTCCAAATAACTGCTGATGAACCTCTTCCCATCGGGCGCTATTGGACTGTTGCAGTTCCTAGCGCCCGATATTTTTTCAGAGTGATTTTCAGAGTGATTTAAGGAAAATTTTAGAAAAATCTGCCAAATTACCGACTCAGAATGGCTTTTTCTCTAAAAAATACCTGGAGCATCGCCATTTCGAGAGCAGCTTGGCGCAAGCCCCGTCGCTGACGGACTTGAAGAAGCTCAGTGACACAATGCACGCCTGATGACGATCTCGATCGCAGCGAGTAAAGATTTGTATCACAGAATACGGTCTATTGCGATCGCCTTGATCTTCCGCAATGATCACGCTTTCTTACTGGGGTGAATCACCTGGCCAGCGCACCCAAAGCGTCATATTAGAAACGTAGATTCGACTGCGAATGTCGATGCAGGGGTGAATTATGCAACCGCCCGTTCGACTATTGCCCTTTGCATTGTCCGAGTTATTTGCCCAAGTGACGGCGACCGGTCGCCTCACCCTCGCCGATCGCTACGGCTTGCTCGCAGCGCTCCTGGACGACTCGATCACGGAAGAGGAACGAGCCTCTATTGATCGTCTTTTGCGATCGATTCGTCGTGGGCGGGTGGAGATAGTGAACGATTTGTCCACGCTGGTGTAGTGGGGTCAGTGGATCCCAGGATTCAATCCTGAAGGCTGCCTTGATCTCCTCAAACTCAGTCACAGCAATCGTTTCGGGTCGGCGGTCAACCCCTTTGGCCGCCATCCACCCAAGGGCAACAACTCCAACAATCGGGCTGAAGCATCACAATTCCCTCGCGATCGCGCCAGTCAAATCCACACCGCTTTTGCATCTCAGTGCGGTTTCTAGGCAACCCCTGAGATGCCTAAAGCCCTTAAAGCACACTCAGCACAGCTAAAGCGCCGTCCGACAGAGCCGGCGCTTTTTTCGTGTTTTTTCCGGTTTTTCCTGGCTCAGAACCAGATCTCGATCGGCCAGCGGTCAATTGTGGTGGACAGGCGGCGATCGTTGCAGCCCCAAAAGGGCGGGGCTGGAACCCCTGTTTTCTGATAAAATTTTCGGCAGCTTTTAATAAAATTCGTGTTGGAGAGGATACCCACAATGGAAGCCGCCTTGCTGTTGGCCAAGTTGCCCGAAGCTTACTCCGCCTTCTCGCCGTTGGTTGACGTTCTGCCGATTATCCCTTTGCTGTTCCTGGCGCTGGCCTTTGTGTGGCAAGCTGCTGTTGGTTTCCGCTAAAGCACGACACCTTTCGGCTAGGCCTAGGCTGAAAACCAGCCTGTTGAACCCCGTCCTCATCCAAAATTGTCCAAAAGCGTCCAATTCTGTCCCAGCCTCGCTGAGTTTCTCTAAGTTGCTCTGAGCTTAATGACCTGAGATTTCCTGTCTAGGTTTTGGCTCAACGACTGGACATTTGAGCGCGCGATCGGGAGCGATCGCCCACTGATTCAGCTCAGTTCAACGCAGCTTTCCTGAATTAGATCAACTCAGATTTTCATTATCTTCTGACCAAAAAGGCGTACGATCGTGCGCTTTTTTTGTGTCTGCCAAGATCCAAGTTAATTGCTCTGGAATTGCTCTGGAATCACTTTGGAATTGCGCTGGCAGGCTGAAGCTCTCACCACGAAAGTATCAAGCGGTGGTTTCTGATCCCTAGAGTCCGGTAGCCACAGGATTAAGCTAGGGCAAATTTCCAGGAAATCTTGCTAGGGAAAATAACTAGGAGAAACTTGCCCCCAAATCTTATCCTTCTCGGCTCTTATCCTTCTCGGCGCAGGTTGCGATATTGATAAAACACAAACGCATCAAATAAAACGCAAACAAAGCTACAGGCCAACCCAATGACCAACGTGCCTTGAATGGGGGAGCCATTACCAAAAACAGTTAAAAATAAAATGATGTGCTGCAATGTTGTGGCCGCAATCATATTCAAAACTGGCACGTAAACCCAAACCCCGATCGCCAGCAGCAAGATGCCCAAACCCGCCACGGGAATCAGAAAGCCCAAGCTGGCGGCCAAAATTAAGGACTGCAATAGATCAATCAGCATTGTGTTTACGGAACTCAGGCGATCGCGCACCATTTGGCTATCAATGACCAATCCGGGACAACGCCCCGATCGCCCCCCGATCGCCCCCAAAACCTGTGCAATTTGTTGATACATTTCCACCCATCCTTGCATCGCCCCAATCCTCCCCGCTAAAACTTTCCCTGAGGCGATCGCTCCATAGTCTCAGCATTCACCCTGAAGCCGCATCACTGGTCTTGGCACACTTTCCAATCCAACACCAACTCCACTCAGCGATTGAAATCGGGGTTATTTGGCTGTTTGTTCCCTGATGATTGAGCTATGGCCGTGGGGCCGATCGCGTTTGTTGATTTTGTTGATGTTGATCCAGTTGATGTTGATCCATCGGAGCGCTGGCTAAGGGTCTCCTGGGGTTGGAGCAGAATTTTCAGTCCGGTTTAAAAATGCACCCGATCGGGCAGTGAGTGATGAGGATGATTGCCTCGCTAGCTATGCCCCGTTGCTCTGCCCATCAATATACTTCCAGAATACGAATTGATTTTAGGGCTTTCCGTTGAAACACCGGTTTTGTCAAAAATCTTCAATATCAGACCTAATTAGACTCAAAAGGATGACGAATTATCAAATAACGATGTGAAAATACGATAAAAAATCATTACGCTTTTCCTGCTTTTGCATCATAGTTGACAATTGCCTTGTTTCCGTTTGCCTTGATTTGTTTCTAATCATGTTTCTAATCGTGTTTTGAGTCACGACTGTTGAGTCGCAACCATTGATCAGTGACGATTAATGAATGACTTTGTATGAATCATGCAGGGATTTTCTGTAGATTCTTTATGGATTTTTAAATTTTTATGAACAACTAATTTGGCAAACATCAGAAATCGCCCAGACCTGCAACGAGGTCATGGGCGATCCGAGGAACTAGAACGAGTTAATGGACGCGAGCAAGAACTCCAGCACCAAGTAACAACTGTTTAGAAACTGGTTGAATCAAAGAATGCAAACCAGCTCAAAACGGACATGAGATTGGCGCAAGATTAGCTTGCCCTTAAGACAGCCACTCTAACTTGGCTTCTTCCTTGCTGTTGGTGTTGCGGGCGGGCGTTTGGCGCTCGAACTTCATGTGAATCGATCGCGTCTGTTCGCCATCGGCCGCCACTGCCATGATCGGATAATCGATCATGCCGTCTTGGAAGGACATCTGGAAGCGGAATGTCCCATCGGGATTCAGTTTGATCGGTTGTCCGCCGATCGTCACCGTGGCATCGGGTTCCGTGGCTCCGTAAACAATCAGTTCCGCATCGGCCACCAGCCAGAATTGACGCGGGCGGATGGGCGGCATCGAAGCCCCAAACCCAATCCCGGACATCATCATGCCCACACCGGACATGCCCATCCCCGAGGCTGACAGCGCCCCCGGCAGACCCGGCGCACCCACTGCACCAGCCCACATGCCCACGCCCGAGGGGAAGACATAGGAGCTGATGGCTTGCTCGCCCAGGTGCTGGATCGAGCCTGCGGGAACGGAACCGGGCACATGCTGCATGGAACCAAAGAGGGAACCGGCCACACGCATGGCTTCGACTCCGGCGGCCATTCCAAACACCTGTTGGTAAATGGCGTTTTCGGCGGCTTGGGCGGCTTTTTGGGCGGGAGGAATCAGGGTGGCCACGGTGGTGCCGCGCAGATCCTGTTCCCAATCAACGGTTACAAATACGTCTTCGATCCAGTCGGAGGGATACACGGGCGGAATCCGAACCGGGGCTGATCGTGCCAGCACGAGCCACCGGCCGTCACCGCAGCGGTAACCAATTTCGATCGCGTAGTCCCGATCGCTGATCGGAATGGGCAAGTACCATTCCCGAGCCAATTCATCGCAGGGGAACTCTTGAACCGTGTGGGCCCGTTGGACACTCAAGTCCAAATCGGTCACGTCATAAACCCGTAACGCAAGCTGAAGACCCCCTTGGGCCCGCAACTCAGCTTTGTGCTCGTTGGGAATGTCCCAATAGGTGTAGGCCCATTGGGGATCGCGAGGCAACAGAAGAATCCGACTTTCGCCATAGCCACCGGGCAGGTCGGGCAATCCTTCATCAACACCGGAGAGAGTTTCCGGATCCAAAATCAGCTCTTCGGAGAGGTCGGCGAGGTTGTTCGGTTGTCCGAGGTCGAATTTTGCAGCTTCCACAGCTTCTTGGGCCTCAATGGTACGAACGGGAATAACTTGGGCGATGGCTGGCGGGGCGGTGGGTGGCGTAGGGCTAGATGCCGGCAGACCAGCCGATTTGGTCTGAATGGAGGCCAAAAGCTGATCTTTCCGCATTCGGCTATAGCGCGAGATACCTAACTCGCTGGCAACACGACGCAGTTGGCGCAGTGTCATTTCCTCTAGGGGTGGACGTTCTTTGGGCGCGCTCATCAACTCGAAAGCTCCTCAGCGTATAGGGCAGGCCATCAAAGGGCGATCGCACGTCAATAGCAGCAATGATGCCTTGGGCACGGTTTGGGATGGGCGATCCCAATCTCAGCTCTTGATGGCCGTTATCCTACTGAACTCGATCCCCACCCGTCGAGGGCGATCAAGCTTAATATCAAGATTTCATGACATATTGATCCGGATGTGCAAAACCCGCTTCAGAAAATGTCAGGTTTTCCTGACTTATCCGAATTGAGAAGGGGACCTACGCGATCGGGTCAGCGGCTGGCTGCCCCACCGGCAACCGCAGCCGAAACGTGGTTCCCTGCCCCAGGGTCGATTCACAGTTGATTTGGCCCCCGTGGCGATCGACCACGATTTGATAGGCGATCGCTAGCCCTAGGCCGGTTCCCTTGCCCACCGGCTTGGTGGTGAAGAAGGGATCAAACAACCGATGGCGAATGGTTTCGGAAATGCCGATGCCATTGTCTTGGATGACCAATTCCGCTTGGGGGCCCTGGTCGGTTTTCAGGGCTACCGTTTGCAGGGTGATGGTGGGTGTCCACCGGGCAGTTTCTCCTGAGCTTTGTTGAGCCATCTGCTGCTGCCAGGCCTGATCGAGGGCCTCGATCGCGTTGCTGAGGAGATTGATGAATACCTGGTTGAGCTGCCCGGGATAGCACCAAACGGGCTGTAGGTCGCCATATTGCTTAACGATGCGAATTTCTGGGCGATCGCTATACCGCTTTAGGCGATGGGACAACATTAGCAACGTGCTGTCGAGGCCATCGTGCAAACTCACGGGTTTGAGATCTACCTGATCTAAACGTGAGAAATTACGCAAGCCCTGCACGATTTCCTGAATCCGTCGAGTGCCTTCCTCCATGGATTGGATCAGGTTCGGCAAGTCATCCAGCACAAAGGTTAATTCCTCGGTGTCGATGGTGGCATTGGCTGCCGGGTCGATCGCCCCTGATCCCGCCCCAGATTGCGTGAGTCCCAACAGGGTTAAACAATCCGTGAGTTCCTCAATGTATTGCCGCAATACCCCCAAGTTGCCATGGATAAATGCAACGGGATTATTGATTTCGTGGGCAATGCCCGCCACCATTTGCCCCAAGCTGGACATCTTTTCAGTTTGAATCAGTTGGGCTTGGGCACTTTTGAGATCCTCAAGGGCCTGGGCTAAATCGGCCGTTCTTGTGGTCACCCGACTTTCTAGGGTTTGATTGGCGGATTCCAGAGCAATCAGGGAATTGCGGAGGTGGTCGGCCATGCGGTTAAAGGCCTGGGCCAGCTCATCCAATTCGCGAATATCAAAGGTTTCCGCTCGGTGGTTAAGCTGACCGGCCGCCAACTGGCCAGCCGCTCCGGCCAGAGACTGCACGGGCCGCCCCAAACGACGCGCCATCACCAGGCCCAGAAACACAGCCAGGACGATCACCAAACCGCAGAGCAGGGTTGTGACGCGGCGATTTGCCTCAATTTGCCCCATGAAGGCCGATCGAGGCACAGTGGCCACAATCACCCAATCGAGGCCATCGGAATCCCGCCAAGGGGAAGTCCAGAGGAGATAGGTTTGGTGATCGACCTGGAAGGTTTCTGATAGGGGACTAACCACGGCCCCCAAACCGCCTTTTTGATTCAAATGATCGAAAGCGGCGACCAATCGCAGATCATTGCTGGTGCGGGCAGTGATCCGCTCCAGGGTTGATCCCTGTTCGGACGTTTTGAGCACAAACAGGGGTTGCTCGTTGCTGCTGGCCACCAAGTTTCCGTTCCGCTCCAGAATGGTGATGGTTAATTCTGGGTGAACGTTCAACTCCTTGAGCATGGCGCTGATGCGGGCCAACAACAGGTCAACCCCGATCGCCCCGATCGGTTGGCCACGGCGATCGCGAAAGGGAACGGCGTAGTTAATTGACACAAACTCTGGGGTGCTATCCCAAGCGTAAATGGCACTCCAGCCAGGACGGTTGCGCCGAATGGCCGCCTGATACCAGGGTTCTTTGCGGTGGTCATAGGAATACACCCCCAGCCGTTGCTGGCGACGACCCAGCCGATCGGCCCGATATTCCTCATAGCGCCAACCCAAGGCGGCCGATCGCTCCCCCACAATCAGCCCATCCCGCCCCACACCGGAGCCTGCAAACTCCCCCGTGGCTAAGCCGAAGTTGATGTAGCTGGCATCGAAGGCCTGGCGTAATTGCCAGCTATATTGCCCCACCTGTTGCAAATTCTGGGGAGAGACCAACTCCGAGTTGAGGGCCATCAGAAACAGCCGGGTGGCCCGCTTGGGTTGCTCAAAGTATTGGGCTAGGCCACCGCGAATCCGTTCCCGGAGTTGCAGGTGAAGGCGATCGGACAGCTCTTGGACTGATTGCTCTCCTGCCCACAGGGACAGGGCCCCGGCCACCACCACCGCCGCACAGGAAAGGCTCACAAACGGAAACGTTAACACCCAAGCCAGCGATCGCCGCTTGGCCCGGGCAGAAATATCGGGAGGGCGAAAATAAGGCTCCATGGAATTGGGGGTTGTGGGGACTTTCGCAATCATTGGCTCAAAGTTGGGTCTAGACGGCGATGCTTCCCCGGCGACAGCGGTTAAATCAAGGGGCAATTTTGCAATTGCTTGAAACGCCTAACGCCAAGCGATCAACAAGCAATCAACAAGCGATCAGCAAGTGATCAACAAGCGATCAGAGGCGTGGCGCTAGACCCCGCTGCCCCGTGGGCCATGCGGGGAGTTGAACTCACGCGCCCATCGATGGAGGTCAGACGGGTGGGTGAATTCTCTTCGTTATGATTGCCAGAATTACCGATCTATTCAGCGATCGCCCTCCCCTTCGGTCGTGATTCCTTGGTTTTGCGGGGGCGATCGGCTCAAGGTCTTTGGGTGACTGCTTTCTAGCCCCCGCGTGACTGATCTAGATCCCCAAGGCGATCCAGATCACAGTGAGCGAATCGCGGTGGGCAAATCACGGTAGGCAAATTACGGGGGGCGATCGGGTCAACGGTCACGAACCGATCGCCAACCCGAGGCCATCAACAGGCAGCGCCATCAACAGGCAGACACCAAAACCTAGCCCGGCCAACGTTGGGGCGGTAAAACTGCATCGCGAAATTTCACCGCGAAATTTGATCGCAAAATTTGATCGCGAAATTTCATGATTTGGCAGCAAAATCGGCCGAATACCTGGCTCCTTGGCTGCCGATTGTACTCAGCCGCCCATCCACACCGCTACAACCAGCGAGCTTGGTTCACGCGCCACTGTGCCAAAAGCTGCTGCTCTCGTTCCGGCGAAAGACCCGCCTTTAAATCCGCTTGGCGCGATCGATCCCAAGACCACAGATCGCGCACCGTGCCCGCCAGGGGGCGACATTTCAGACCAGCGGCCGCCGCCCGGCGAGTATCCATGCTGGTGAATCCGCGCATGGGAGCTTCCTTGCTGGGGATCCAAAGGGGCAGCTCTGTCCAGGGCGCAACCCCCGCCTCTAGTAAAAAGTCCTCATGCACCCAATCGATTAGCGCATCGCTGCGGGTGACTCGGGCGCATTCATCCAACACTTTGTCTAGGGTGAGGGATTTTTCGGCAGTGCCAACGTTGTAAACCCCCGATCGCTGGGTTTCGCAGGTTTTGATTAGCCAAGCAGCCAAATCACGGGCATCGATCAGTTGTACCCACTGTTCCGGTGGCGATGGGGCTAACACGTCACCCCCTTGGGCCAGGCGACGCACCCAGTAAGTGAAGCGATCGGTGGGATCATAGGGCCCCACGATCAAGCTGGGGCGAGCAATCAACAATCGATCGCCAAAGGTCTCGGCCAACAGTTGCTCGCAACCCGCTTTCAGGGATCCGTAATCATCGCCGGTTTCGATCGAGGCTTGGTCATCCAAGAGAGGCGATCTCAGGGGATCGTTTTCCGTGATCCCCGGCAACCCAAAATCTTCGTAAACGGAAATGCTGGATAGGTAGACGTAGTGACCCACCGCATTCTGGAGCCGGGCGGCCGTGTAGCGAGCGGCTCGGGGGACGATCGCGCTGGTGTCGATCGCGCTGTCCCAGGTGCGATCGCTCAGGGCGGCCAGGTCATCCGTGAGTCGATCGCCCACCAGCCGCTCCACTGCGGGGAAGGGTTCCGGGTTGCGCCGCCCCCGAGTCAGGATGGTGACCTCATGGCCGCGAGCCACGGCCGCATCCACCAGATGCCGCCCCAGAAAGGTTGTTCCGCCCAAGATCAAAATTCGCATAGCCGTTGATTGTACTAGACCAACGGCCTGCGTCGCCTGTGGAGGGTCATCAACAGCTCTCGGGTCGATCGAGCCGGTTGCTCCCGGGCGATCGCTGGGCCGTAGCCCTCAACGGTGTTTTAGATCTCAACAGCCTTTTAGGCCGCCATTTCCTGGGGTTCCGGCTCGGCCTGCGGCTCAATGGCTAAGGTTTGGGGGGGTGGGTTGATGCCGTAGCAGTCTTGGCGAATCGTCCCCGTCAGTTGGCGCACATCGTCGCTGTCTTCCCCCAAGGTGAGCAGCAGATGAGAAGTCAGTTCCAGAGCCGCTTCAAACTCCGGTTGCACCACCTCTTTGGCTCCCAAATTGGTCAGCCGCTCAATTTCCGCGCCATCGCGGGCCCGGGCGATCGCATCCAAATCCGGGGCAATCTTCAGGGCATGTTGCAACACCAAGCGGGTACTGGCGGGATCGGGTAACGCAATCGCCAGGGCCTTGGCACGATCGATCCTGGCTTTTTCTAACACCAACTCCGAATCCGCATCCCCAAATAGGTAAGGAATTTTCGCTTCCCGCAGTTTGTTAATGACTGCTTCGCTATTGTCAATCACCAAAACTGGATAGCCTTGATCGCGCAAAACTTTGACGATGGTTTGACCAATTCGCCCATAGCCCGCCACCACCACTTGCCCAGCCAGTTCGTCCGGCATGGAGGTTAATTTTGGCTCCCCCAGACCCGAAAAATACTTGTTAACCCAAGACCAACGCCCCGCCACTTCCACGATCCAAGGCGCGGTGGCCAAAGACAGCGGAGTGAGCATTAGGGCGATCGCGGTGGTTCCTAGTAGCAGCAAATACAGCTTTTTATCAATTAAGCCCATGGCCAAACCTTGGGCCGCCAAAATGAAGGAAAATTCTCCAATTTGGTTAATGCCAAATCCGGCAAAAACTGCCGTTTTAAAGGAATAGCCAAATCGCAAAACCACTGGAGTGACGATCGCCGCTTTGCCGATCATTACTAACACCACCAGTCCCAAAATGGGAAAAATTTCTTCGATCAAAAGGTGGGGATCAATTAACATCCCGATCGAGGCAAAAAAGAGGCTAGCGAAGGTGTCCCGCAACGGCAAAATTTTCGAGAGGGCTTGATCGGCCTGGTCGAGTTCGGCAATCGTCACACCCGCCACAAAGGCTCCCATTTCGATCGACAGCCCCAGTTCCGCCGTCACGAAAGCTACGCCCAAACACCAGGCGATCGTGGTCAGCAAGAAAATTTCATTACTTTCCGTGGCCGCCACTGCGCTCATTAAGCGCGGCACAACCCACTTACCCGCCAGGATGGCCGCCCCCAAAAAAGCCGAGGCCTTCAGCAAGGCGATCGCCAACGCCTGCCCCAAGTCTTCCGGTTGGGTCAAGGCGGGCAGCACCGCCAACATGAGTCCCAAGGCGATGTCCTGGGCAATCAGAATCGCCAGCATCACTTGACCATGGGGGGTGTTGGTTTCGCCCCGATCGCTCAAGGTTTTTAGCACCACCGCCGTTGACGACAGGGCCAACACCACCCCCAAAAACACCCCCTCTGGCAAATCCTTCGCCCAGCCGGTGAGCGTGGTGGCCGCCGCCACGATCGCGGTGGTTAAGCCCAGTTGCAGCAGGCTGCCCTCGATCGCAATTTTGCGAACGCGCCCCAATTCTGAGAGAGAAAATTCCATCCCCAACGCAAACAGCAGAAACGCCACCCCAATTTCCGCGAGGGCTTCAGTTTGGGCTGCATCGCTGAGTAATTGCAAGCCGAAGGGACCAATAATGAGACCCGTCACCAAATAGCCCAAAATAACCGGCTGTCGGAGCTTATTGGCGATATATCCGCCAATAGCGGAGGTTCCAAGGACGGTTGCAAAGTCAAGAACAATGCCGTGTTCAATAGCCATCCTGAGCGCGATCCCGGGCTAATTGCGTAAGGTACTGCTCTTACATTAACGGAATTTACGAAAAATGTAAGATTCCTTAACGAAACGGTGAAGTGCTTCAGTGATCGCCCATTCAGCACAGAGAGCGATCAGGAATTTCCTCCCGATCGCCCTCATTTGGGTCGCTAGTTTGGGATGGGTTTGGGGGCAAAGGTTAACTAATGTTTTAACCAATGTTCACCCGATCGCCCCTACGTTCTTGCGGTCAGTACAGCTACAGCAAACACAGCTACAGCAAATACAACAGCGCAAACAACACAATCCACACCACATCCACAAAGTGCCAGTAGAGTTCGGCTGCTTCGATCCCAAACTTACTTTGGTTGCTGTAATGACCTTCACGGCGCGATCGCCACAACACCGCCAAAATCAAAAACAGCCCAAAGCAAACGTGCAGTCCATGGAAACCCGTTAGCACATAAAAAGTGCTCGCAAACAGATTGGTGGTCAGGCTAAATTCCAAGTGGAAATATTCATAGAGCTGCCCTACCAAAAAGATGGCCCCCATGGCGGCTGTGATCCCAAACCATAGGCGCATTCCCTTCACATCATTGGCCCGAATGGCATCATCACCCTTGTGGATCACGAAGCTACTGGAAATCAGAATTAGGGTGTTAATGCCTGGCAATAATAGTTCCAGCTTTGGCGTGCCTTCCGGGGGCCAACTGGGCGCAACCGATCGAAAGGTTAAATAGGCCGCAAACAGGCCCAAAAAGATCATCGCCTCCGCCACCAAAAACAGAGCAATGCCAAACAGCCGCAAATCGGGATGATGTTCCTCGCTGCCATGGCTAGTGCTTTCGAGGGCGATCGACTGTTGAGAATCAACTGCGGAACCTTGCATAGAAACCCAAAAGAAAGAAGGACAATGGAACGGCTATCTTGAAATCCAGATGAAAATCCAAATTCCTAGCGTGTTGAGCCACTCAAAATATCAGAAGCCTTCAGTTGCGAAATTGGCTTGCGGCTCTCACCCCGTTTTGTCACCC
Organism: Limnothrix sp. FACHB-881; assembly: GCF_014698135.1. Taxonomy (NCBI): domain Bacteria; kingdom Bacillati; phylum Cyanobacteriota; class Cyanophyceae; order Pseudanabaenales; family Pseudanabaenaceae; genus Limnothrix; species Limnothrix sp. FACHB-881. Next base: position 193,174 of record NZ_JACJSN010000007.1, on the reverse strand, counting down.
CGTAATCATAGGGGCCCGTTTTCAAAACCGGTTGACCCACAAAATTGTGCTCAGGCGGCGGCGAAGAAACCGTCCACTCCAATGTCAAAGCATTCCAAGGATTAGCCGAAGCCTTTTCGCCAGCCACCCAGGAATAAACCGCATTCACCAGGAACGGAATGGTAGATACAGCCAAAATATAGGAACCGATGCTGCAAATTGCATTCACCGTTGAAAATTGCGGATCATATTCCGCCACCCGTCGGGGCATTCCCATCAAGCCCAAGTAATGCATGGGCAAAAAGCAAAGATTGAAACCCACCAGGGTCAAAACAAAATGTACTTTTCCCCAGGGTTCATTTAACATTCGCCCGGTCATTTTGGGGAACCAGTGGTAAAGGGCCGCGTAGAGACCAAACACACTGCCGCCAAACAACACGTAGTGCAGGTGGGCAACGATGAAATAGGTGTCGTGAACGTGGATGTCAAAGGGCACGGAGGCAATCATCACACCGCTGAGACCACCCACCACAAACATCGACACAAACCCGATCGCAAACAGCATGGCGGAATTCAGCCGCAATTTGCCACCCCAAATGGTGGCCACCCAACCAAACACTTTGATTCCGGTGGGCACGGCGATGATCATGGTGGCAATCATGAAAAACATCCGCAACCATGCCGGTGTGCCACTGGTGAACATGTGGTGTGCCCAAACAATCAAGCCCAACAAACTGATGGCAATGCTGGAGTAGGCGATCGCCTTGTAACCAAAAATCGGTTTGCGAGCATGGACGGGCAAAATTTCGGAAATGGCTCCAAACAGCGGCAGGATCATGATGTAAACCGCTGGGTGGGAATAGAACCAAAACATGTGCTGATAGACGATCGGGTCGCCGCCCCCAGTGGGGTTAAAAAAGGCCGTTCCCGCCATCAAATCAAAGGACAACAGCACCAATGCGCCAGCCAGCACCGGGGTGGACATCAAAATCAAAATGGAAGCGGCCAACATGGCCCAACAAAACAGCGGCATGTCATTTAACGTCATGCCGGGGATGCGCATTTTGAGGATGGTGGCTGCAAAGTTGATCCCACCCAAAATGGAGGAGGTTCCCAACAGCAAAATGCTGAGGATCCAAATTAGTTCACCCCATTGGCCACTGACCAGGCTGAGGGGAGGATAGGAAGTCCAGCCGGCGGCGGCGGCTCCGGTGGGCACAAAAAAGCTAGCAATCAGCAGCAGCCCGGCTGGCGGAATCATCCAAAAGGCGATCGCGTTGAGCCGAGGAAAGGCCATATCCTTGGCCCCAATCATCAGGGGAATGAGATAGTTGCCAAAGCCTGCTCCGGCCGGCACAATCCACAAAAAAATCATCACCGTTGCATGGATGGTGAAGAGTTGGTTGTAGAGTTCGCGGCTCACGAAATCCACTTCCGGAGTGGCCAACTCCACGCGCACGGCGGTGGCCAAGGCTCCACCAATTAGGAAGAAGAAAAAGCTGGTGACAAGGTATTGAATGCCGATGACTTTGTGATCGACGCTGAAGCTAAAAAACCGTTGCCAGGGTTCGGGATCGGGTTCGATCGCGCCGGGCGTTCTGAGTTCTGCTGGAGCCATAGCAACGACAAGAGACAACAAGAAACAACAAAAACCGAAAAGTTGGATGTCAATTCAGCCCAGCCCGGATGCTGAGGCCAAGGGTGACCGCTGGTTACAGCGCAGCGGGGGCTAATTGGGCGATCGAACGGGTCTCGATCCCCAGCCGATCGCTGTAAACCTGTAAATATTCCGAATCCGTCAAATTTTGAGGATTTTGCGCCAGGGTCACCGCTGATCCTTGGCCCGTTTCCGTGGTTTCCGCCTCGGGCATTACGCTTGCCACCCAGGCTTCATACTCTTCCGGTGTTTGCACCAGTACTTCGGTGCGCATTGCCCCATGGAAGGAACCGCAAAGCTCGGCGCAAACGATCGGGTAGCGGCCTGGCTGGGTTGCCCGGAAGCGTAATTGTGTGGGGCGACCGGGGATCGCATCCTGCTTAATCCGAAACTGCGGAATCCAGAAGGCGTGCAACACATCCATGGCGGAAATGTTGAGCTGCACATCCTGACCCACGGGCACATGCAGTTCCCCCGCCATCACGTTCAAGTCAGGGTAGTTAAAGATCCAGGCGTATTGCAGCCCCTGCACATTGACTTGCAAGTCGGGGGCTTGGCCTTGGGAGCCGGGAGCTGCCCCCAGCCCTAGAGCCACTTCCGTACCATTCATGGCCGGGGCCTCATCCAACGTGGCGGCGATCGCGGTGTGGTGGCCGTGGTGGTGGGCCATGCCCATCCCGGCTCCACTGGCCATCGGATCCAAGCCTCCCATGGAGTTATACACATCAAAGCTAAAGACCGAGATGCCCAAACAGATCACGGCGGGGATCGCAGTCCAAAGGATCTCTAGGGGAATGTTGCCCCGGATGGGCGGGCCGTCGGTGTCATCGCCGGGCTTGCGCCGAAAGCGCAGGATCGCATAAATCAAGCATCCTTGCACCAGCAGAAAAAGGCCCGTGGCAATGGTCAACATGGCCCCAAACAGGCGATCGACCTCGGGCGACACGTCCGTAGCCGACACCGGCAGCAGGAAATGATAGTTTTGCCCAACCCAAAGGCTGATTAGCGTCAAGCCAATGCCCATCAGCAGGGTCAGGATCGTACTAGGAACATTCATGGTGGTGCGTCACGCAAGACTGCAAAGGCAAAGGGCAACAGGCGATCGGGACAGGTCTGCTCCTCCGTTGGGGGCCAACGGCCAAGCGAGGGCGGCGGCCAACGAAGGGGAAAGGAGCGGGGGCAGCGGCCCATTGCGCTTGCCACTGCGTTACTGCCTTCAAAGGTAGACGTTTTTTTCAGGGAGCTGATTTGGTTTGTCAATATTTTTAAATATCTTTAGGATTCTCTTTGCCGTTAACAACCTTTAGGAAATCTTTGGGTTTCCTGGAGTCTGGCGATGGTGATTTTCAGCGATTCTGGCCGTGATTTGTCATCAACAATTAACATGCTCTAGATTGTGCGAACTCATCGGTTGCCAAAAATCTTGAAATCTTGGGGCGATCGCCCATTGATACATCAATATCTAGGGATTATTTGAGGATTGGGCTGAAAATCACCCTAGGGGGACGAAGGGTGACAGTCCTGGAAAAGCTGTTATTTACAATACAAACTAAATCAAAAATCGTTTGATATGTAACGCTTTCTTGGGGACAAATTTTGATCAAATGGTCAGTTCTTGATGAGCTTACCGTTAGTTGGCAGCGAATTTTAGGTCGAATCGGCTAATTGTTGTACATTGCAACGTGTTGCAATCTTTGACATGACATTTCCGCAATTTTCGGAACTGAGTTATGGTGGCGATGCACCTCATTGCTGCTTTTTAGACTCAAGATTTTCTTAAGAATTCCTATGGCGGAAACCGTGTTTCATCAGGCGGGGCATTCTCCCGAATCGGTGAAGACCTCGATCGCGATCGCCGAGGTCAATTCATCTTTGGGAAGCGATCGAGTGCGGTGGTTGGCCAAGCGGCTGGCGGTGGCGGCCTGGTTGCTGATGGCGATCGGCTCGGCCACCCGCGTGGCTAATGCGGGTCTCGCCTGTCCCGATTGGCCCCTCTGCTACGGCCAGGCGGTTCCCTGGGCCCAGATGAATTGGCAGGTGTTTTTGGAATGGTTCCACCGACTGGATGCAGCAGTGGTGGCCTTTGGAGCCCTGGGCTTGGCGGGCACGGCAGTTCGGTTTCGGCGAGAACTGCCCGGTTGGGTGGTTCCGGCAACGGTGGCGGCCCTGGCCCTGGTGGTGTTGCAAGCGGGGCTGGGGGCCCTGACGGTGACGGAGTTGCTGCGGTTTGACGTGGTGACGGCGCACTTGGGGACGGCGTTGGCATTTTTGGCCCTGTTGGTCGCGATCGCGGCGGGCCTGACTCCCCAACAGGCTTCGGGCACGGCGGCCGGCTTGGCGGGTTGGGCCCTGCTGGCGGCGATCGCGATCGATGTCCAAAGCCTGATCGGTGGCATTGTCGGATCGCGCTGGGCGGTACACCAATGCCTGGAGGGCGATCAGCTCTGCGGCGTTCTCCACACCCACTTTTGGGGCATTGTGCCCGCCGTCTTGACCATTGGCATTTTGCTGATCATGGCTTGGCGCACCCCGGCTTTGAATCCGCGCCTCCGTTCCCTCCGGAGCCTGATCGCCCTGTTGTTGGTGGCGCAATTGGCCATTGGTTACAGCACCTATCACTTTCAATTGCGGGTGGCAGGGCTAACGGTGCTGCATGAGGCGATCGCGGCGGCCCTGTTGGCTTCGCTGGTGGCCTTCACGGTTTGGGCCGGGCGCGATCGGTTGCGGGAGTCGCCCGATGGTCTGACAGCCTAAACAGCTCAGGCCTCGCCCAGAATTCCCCAAGAATTCCCCAAGAATTCCCCAAGAATTTCCAAGAACTCCCAAGAACTCGCTGGTTGTTGATGTTGCCGGAATAGCTGCTATGCAAGAAATTGTGCAAAACCTGTCGAACATGACCGAGGAAGCGGCTGCGTCGCCCTGGCAGCGAGCCGGGTCGATCGTTCGGAGCTATATTCAGCTCACCAAGCCCCGGATCATTGTGTTGCTGCTGATTTCCACCGCAGCGGCCATGGCCCTGGCTGGCGGGGGTGATGTGGATCCGGTGCTGTTTTTGGCAACCCTGGCTGGTGGGGCCTTGGCTGCCGGTTCCGCTAATGCGATCAACTGTTTTTATGATCGCGACATTGATTCGATCATGGTGCGCACCCAAAAGCGCCCAATTCCCTCCGGGCAAATTCGCCCCCGCGATGCTCTGATATTCGCGATCGTCCTGGGCGTTGCGTCCTTTGGGCTGCTGACCTGGATGGCCAATCTGCTGGCGGCTTTGTTGGCGATGGCGGGAATTGGCTGCTATGTGGTGGTCTATACCCACTGGCTGAAACGCCACAGTCCCCACAACATCGTGATTGGCGGCGCGGCGGGGGCCATTCCGCCCCTGGTGGGTTGGGCCGCCGTGACGGGCACGCTGGATTGGCCCGCCTGGGCGCTGTTTTGGATTATTTTCCTCTGGACTCCGCCGCACTTCTGGGCGCTGGCTTTGATGATTCGGGATGACTACGCCAGCGTGGGTGTGCCCATGCTGCCGGTGGTGAGTGGCGACGAGGCCACGGCTAAGCAAATTCTGGGTTACTCGATCGCCCTGGTTCCTTTGACCTTGGCGTTGGCTTGGCCCTTGGGCGAAACCGGTTGGCTCTACGGGGTGATCGCCCTGATTTTAGGGAGCATTTTGGTGCAAAAGTCCTGGCAACTGCTGGCCCTACCGAGCGATCGCGCCGTGGCACGGGATCTGTTCAAATACTCGATCGGCTACCTGATGCTGCTCTGTGCCGGAGCCGTTTTGGCTGGGTTACCGGTCACCCACAGCCTGCAACTGGCTTTGTTTGACCAAGTGCAATCTCTCTGGCTGGCGATCGCGGCCTAGTGACCCAAGGCCCCAAGGGTCTCGCAAGGGCTAGCGAGGCCCAACGAGACCTAGAAGTTAGTCCCAGAAGTTAGGCCTAGAAGTCAAAGTAAATAAACGGTACGCCCTCGGGCCCCAGAATCCAGACCAGATAAAGGCAGATGGGGACGAGGGCGATTTTTACCGGCTGTGTGAGCTGCAACCGCAGGCCCCGTTGACCAAACCAAGCCACCACCATCAGCAGCGCGATCGCCCCCAAGGCCGCGCCCAACCGCCAAGGATCCAACCCCAACGCTTCGTCATAAACCTTTTCTAGAAAAGCCCCATCGCTCGATCGGCCCCAAAGGTGTTGAAACACCAAGCTTGACTGGCTCCAGTCCGGCAACCGAATCAGCACCCAGCTCAAAAACACCATCAGTTGCGTCAGGCCCCAAGCCAGAGCCACCCCCGCTGGATGGGCCCACAGGGCCGCCAGGGGACTGAAACGGTGGGAAGCCGCATCCACCAACCGATGCACCGCCAAAGCCAGCCCATGGGCCCCACCCCACAGCACATAGCCCCAGTTGTCCCCATGCCACAGGCCACCCAATAACATCACGATCATTAGGTTGATGCAGGTGCGAACCAGGCCTTGGCGAGACCCCCCCAAAGGAATGTAGAGATAATTTCGGAGCCAGTCGCCAAGGGTGATGTGCCAGCGTCGCCAAAAGTCCGCAATGCTGGTGCTGAGGTAGGGAAAATCAAAATTTTGGGGCAGTTGAATCCCGAGCAACATCGCGCTTCCTCGGGCGATGTCCACATAGCCGCTGAAGTCCAGATAGAGCTGGAAACCATAGGCCCCGATCGCCAACCACAAGTCCCCGCTGCCCGCCCGCTCCAGGGTTCCGGGGCTGAAGATTGTGCGAACCCACAGGCCCAAGGAATCGGCAATCAGTCCCTTTTTGATGGCACCACAGGCAATCAGCCACAGACCTTCGGTGATTTGTTCAGCCCGGGGATTGCGCGGCTGGTCTAACTCTTCCAGTTGGCTCGCCAAGCCGTGATAGCGGACAATCGGCCCGGAAATGAGCTTTGGGAAAAAGAGCTTATAGGTACAAAATTTCAGCCAATTGCGGGCCGGAGGCGCACCGCGATAGACATCCACAAGATAAGCAATACATTCAAAGCAAAAAAAGCTAATGCCGAGGGGCGCTTCGATTCGATCGACCCAATTAGCCGCATCCAACAGGGGCGGATTCTGGAACGCCCAGCCCAGGGAGTTGAGGGCAAAGGGCACATATTTAAACCCAAACAACAACAGCAAATTGAGGCCAATGCCCACCCATAGCAGGCGTTTTCGCTGTCGCTGTCGGGCTTCCGGGTTGGGCCCGCCCACGTAATGTCGAATCGATCGCCGATCGGTCCGCAACATCCAGCCCAAGCTGTAGTTCAGGGCCACGCCCACCAACAACAGAGGAACGTAGAGGGGTTGCCGCAGCCCATAAAAAATCAGACTGGCAACCAACAGCAGGCCCCATCGCCCCGATCGCCAGGGCAGCAGCCAAAACAGGCCCACCGTTGAAATCAGCAGCCAACCATAGACTTGCGACAGAAATGTCATGGAATGCCCCCCGTTGCTTCCCCCGAATGATAGGGCTGGCCGTTGCCCAGAAATCCAAATCGACGACTCAGGGCTGATCGCCCCTAACGGATGGATTGCACCGTCAGCACTTGGGGCGGTGTGGCATCGGGCGGATAGAGAAAATTCACCTGCACCACCCGCTTGGAACCGGGTCGTAGGTTCAAGGTGGCGAGGGGTTGCCCCTGTTCACCCCGATGTTGCACCACATGGATGAAACGATCGATCGGATTGCCCAAATCATCTTGGTACTGCAACCGAATGGGCCCCCGGAAAAAGACCCGCTCTTCGGGCGGCTCCAAAAATCGTAGTTGATCGCTCGGCCCGTCTTCCTTCAAAGGAGTTTGAAACAAAATTGCCACCTGTTGCGGGCTGCCGGTGCGATTGGTTAAGGGCAAGGTCAAGCTATATTGCACCCCGTAATTACCGTGGGCCAGATAGGCCGTGTCGGGATAGCGGGCCACCATGGGCGCACTTTGAACCTGGCGCGTGCCCAACGTTCCTCGGGGCAAGGTGGCGATCGGGTAGGAAATGGCTCCGCCATCAGTAGGCACTCGCAGTTCATTCACCCCCGGATCCGTGAGGGTGGCCTCCCAGCGCGACCCTTTGGCCACGCCGGCCACTCGGCCATAGAAGAATCGAGCACTGGTTTCCGCTAAGCTCAAGGAAGTGGGAGCCACATCACGCGGGCCCGAAAGACCGCTGCGCACCAGCAGGTATTGCCACTCCCGCAGGCTGGGAATTTGTTCGCGGCCGTCGGGGGTCTTGGGCGAGAACATGGCCAAACTGGCCAGATAGACCGGCCCATTGGACTCGGCCCGAATCAGGGTCGATCGGGTATTGGAGGAGGGGGTGATTTTGCCCACTGGAATCGGGGAATTCACCACCATTTCTGCTTCCCGAGGCCCTAGCCGCAGATTCGATCGCAGCAGGCCCCGCCGCCGACCGCGCAACACATCCCCCACCACGCGGCTGCCAGAGCCAGAATAGATTGCCCCGATCGGGTCTTCCAGATAGGCCGGCAAGGGTTTAAAGGGCGCTTCAAACCGGCTGATATAGCTCGCGGATTCGCGAATGTTCACCTCAACGGTGCGCGGCCCCGGGTTATAGACCATCACGCCCTGAAACAGCGTGCGCCCTTCCTGATAGGCCGCCGCCCGGGAAATGTGATGCGAAAAAATATCAAACCGCCCCTGAAAGGCATAGTTTAGGTGCGCAGAAGGCACGGCCATGCCGTTGGCCGGAAAAGTGGACAGCAAAATCCCTTCCGTCAGCACCACTTCAGGGCTGTTGCTGTTAAAAACCGGCACGTTGTCCAGCCGCCCGGGGAGCGATCGCACCTGATGGCGCTGGGTAATCTCTCGCCGCCGCACGGGCTGCGGAGCCAAAATTTCATCTTCTGCGGCCTCCCGGTTCCCTGGGGAATCGGGTTCGGCCTGTTCGATCGGGGGCAGTTGAGCGACGGGCCCCACCTGGAGCGGAAACAAGCCAAGGAGCAGAGAGAGCATGGACTCGAAGGCAAATACTAGGAATGGAGTGGTGCGGGCATGGCCTGAGGCACAGACGGCCATTAGCCGCTGTTTCGGCCCAGAAAAACAGAGCAAAACGCTGATGGATCCAATTCCATGCACCGGCCGGCCGACGGAGGCTGAACTGGAAAAGGGCTATTTTTAAGCCGTTGACCAGTATGCCTGGATCGGGGGTGTTTGAGGGGGTCAGCGATCGAAAAACCCGGGGTGAAAGGGGCTGAAACCTCAGTGAACCACAGAAGACGGCGGAGACCGTTGGAGAATTGTGGACTACCGGCGTTTTCTGTTGATCGAAATCCTGAGAGAAACGCCCCAAACTTTAACATTTTCTATTGGGGGGTGAATGCCCCCGGACGGATCTCCAGAAACCTGATCCCGCGCCCGGGATGCCAACAACCGCCTGTTTGCAAGTTTTGAGCCTGTTGGCCACCGCCAGCCAACGGCGTGATTGGGCCCCTTGAACCGCTTGTTTCCCAGAGACCTTCCGTAATCCATCTGTTAGCCTTACGGTATCGCAACGGCCAAGGCGGCTCAACCCGTTACTAGCTGTGCTTTGAAGCCTGATGGAATGGTGCTGGTGGCCCCAATTGGCCCCCAGTGGGTTTCGCCCATGGGGGCCCAGCGATCGCCGCGATCGGCCAACTGTCCCCCAATCCCCAAACTTGGGGCGGGGCCAAGGGTAACAGCCCGATCGTGGTGGCCCTTCCATCCCTTCAGGTGCATTCCACTGGAGCATCACAATCCATGACAATCGCAATTTGGCAAATCGTTTCTATGCCCCCAGCCCTTGCTTTGCCCGGGGCTGCGGCCCTGTATTCGGCCCAAGTGCCCCCAATTCCGGGCACGAGTCCGGATGTGGCCCCCTTCTTGAATGGCCTGGTGCGGGGGCTGGTGGCCCTGTTGGTGGGCTGGCTGTTGGCTATTTTGGTGGCCAGCGTGGTGCGCCACCTCCTCAGCCGACTGGATGTGGGGCGGCGGCTGTCGGGTTGGCTGTCGGGTCAGTCGGCTAACGATGCCACCCTTGTCCCGATCGAAAACTGGGCCGGGGCGATCGCCTTTTGGACGATCATGCTCTTTGCCATTTTGGTTTTCCTGGATGCGGTCGGTCTGCAGGCGGCTTCAACCCCCCTTCAGCGCTTTTTAGGGGAGATTCTGGGCTATGCCCCGCGCATCTTTAGCGCCCTGATTCTCACGGCGTTGGCTTGGCTTGTGGCCACGGTGGTGAAACTGCTGCTCACCCGAGGGCTACAGCGCTTTTCCCTAGACGATCGCTTGGCGAGTCAAATGGGCGGCAGCAGTCCGATTCTGCTGAACGAAACCCTCGGCAATATCCTCTACTGGCTGATTCTGCTGCTGTTCCTGCCTTTTGTGCTGGATGCCTTGGCCTTGCAAGGGCCGCTGGAGCCAATTCAAGGGGCCGTGGCGCAGGTGCTAGAAGCGCTGCCACGAATCTTTAAGGCGGTGCTGGTGGGGGCGATCGGTTGGTTCATTGCTCGACTGGTGCGGGTGGTGTTGACCAACTTCCTTGGATCGGCAGGGGTCGATCGCCTCGGTTACCGCATTGGCCTCAGCGGATTGGCAGGAACCCAAAGTCTGTCTTGGATTGCGGGAACCATTGCCTACACGGTGATTTTGATCGTTACGGCCATTTCGGTTTTGCAAGAGCTGCAAATCCAGGCCATTTCGGAACCCGCCGTGGCCATGCTGAATGAAATTCTGCTGGCAATTCCGTATATTCTGCGGGCCGTGATTATTCTGGCGATCGCCTATGCGATCGGGCGGTTTGTGGCCAATTTGGTCAGCAATTTCCTGAGTGGTGTGGGCTTCAATAACATGCCCCTCGCCTTAGGGCTGCCCATGACCGTGGGGGCCAAGTCTCCTTCGGATATTGCCGGGATCATCACCCTGGTGGGCATCATGCTGTTTGCCGCGATCGCCGCGATCGACAGCCTGAAAGTGCCGGAACTGACAGCCCTCGTTGCGGGGCTAACCACCATCCTCGGTCAAGTGCTCGTTGGGGCCTTGATTTTTGCCGTGGGCCTGTACCTGGCTAACTTGGCTTACCGAGTGATTGCCATGCCCGGTTCTCGCCAAGCCACCCTGCTGGCTCAAGTGGCCCGCTTGGCGATCATTGTGTTGGTGGGGGCCATGGCGCTGCAACAGATGGGAATTGCCCCGGATATTGTGAACCTGGCCTTTGGTTTGATCTTGGGCGCAGTGGCCGTGGCCAGCGCGATCGCCTTCGGTTTGGGCGGCCGTGATGTGGCCAGCGAGCAACTCCGCGAATGGATCAATAACCTCAAGCGCTAACCTCAAGCGCTAACCTTTGGTGTGATTAGTGCGATTTCCAGCGCGATCGTCAGCGCCAAAGGTTGTTAGCCAATTCCCAATGTGCTGATCCTGGCGTTGGGAAATGACCAAAAACAAAGACAAGGGGTTTAAACCCCTTGTCCCACCCGGCAAAACTAGGACAGAAATGCTTGGTGCATTCTTGCGGTTAGTCTTCAGAAACCCGAAACCCTAGCCTAAAAACCTAAAGATAAAAACCCTAAAGATAAAAACCCTAAAGATAAAAGTCAGGCTTCGGTAAGCGCTCATTCAAAACCCAATCGCCAAGGGCTTTGATCTTGTAATCAATCGGATCATGAAGCGTGAAGGTTCGGAGGTTACGCCAGAACTGATCAAACCCGTAGCATCGACTGCTCGATCGCGCACCCATCGCCTCAAAAATTCCACTCGTCACATCCAATCCAACCTGGTGGGTAACCACCTTAGCCGAGGCAATTGCCAGGGCGCACTCAGCTCGCTCCTCCGATGACAGGGCCCAACTGCGATCCCAAGCGTTTTGCAAGCGCTCAGCCGCCCGGTCACAAAGCGCCGTAGCCGCCTCCAACCCAGCCCACCATTGACCATATCGTTGAAGGATATAGGGATCGTCGCCAGCGGTGGGCACTCCGGCAGTGGGCCAAGGACGAGTGCAATGGCGAGTGTAAAGCTTGGCGCTATCTAACGCCCCCAGTGCAATTCCTAAGTAAATATTGGCTAAGTTGAGTTGTGTCAAACAGGCCCGAATGGTTCGGAATGGCTGATTGACTTGAGTTTGGTCTTCCAAAATTTCTTCCGGCTTCACCAAAACATTGTTAAAAACAACGCTGCCGCTATCGGTCTGGCGTTGCCCAATATTGTCCCAATTATTTTGCAGCTCAATTCCAGCACGTCTCGTAGGCAAAATGGCAATGACCTGCTTGCCGGATGCTTCTTCAGTGGCCATGGTCGGCAAAATATCCGAGTCTTTGGCTCCTGAGCAAAATGTTTTAAATCCATTCAGGCGATAGATCCCACCCTCTCGACTTAACTTGAGATTGTGGTCTAGGGGATTGAGCGCATTACACCAAAACCAATTTTGTTGAATAGTTTCTTGATAGTAATAATCTCGTTGCTGAACAGTTCCAAATAGGTAAGGAATGATCACTCCCAAGTTGTGGTAGGAGTAGATATGGGCGATCGAGCTATCTACCTTGGCAAATTCGCGACTAATTCGCATTGCCAGAATCCAACTTTCTCCCCAGCCACCGGCAGAGCTGGGAATGATTAGCTTCAAGAGTCCGCTGTGACGTAGGCAATTGCGCTCAAGCAGGGGAGTCACGCCGGCTGCGTCTCGCTCAATCACCGTTGTCGAAAAATCTTCTGCTAAAGATCGAGCAACTGCCAACGGGTCAAGCCGGTTTTGCTCAGTCCAATCGCTAACCAAAACACTAGATCTTTCAGGTCTTAAGTTCGTCATAATGTCCTTGGCGATCGGGAAATCGGTCATCAACTGCAATTTACTCAGCAAGCCAACTCAAGTAGCTCTGAGATTTGGGTTTAACGATTTGCCAACTGTAGCTCCCTAGAAAAGTTGAGTGCATCTAGAATTTCGATCTTCCAACGCTGAAATTCCAGACTTGTGCGCGATCGAGGACGTGGTAAATCGATGGTGAACTCTCGATAAACCCGTCCAGGACATTGCAAAACAATCACTCGATCGCTGAGTAGCACCGCCTCTTCAACATCGTGGGTTACGAGTAACAAAGTTGGGCGATTCTCTTGCCACAGATCCAGCAAATGATCTTGTTGCTTGAGGCGAGTAAACGCATCCAAGGCGCTAAATGGTTCATCCAGCAAAAGAATCGATGGACGAGTCACTAAAGCACGGGCGATCGCCACACGCTGCGCCATCCCACCTGATAACTGTCGAGGAAGTGCATCCGCAAACTGGCATAAACCAACCCGTGCAATGGCATCAGTGGTCAGCTCATCACGAACCGGAGGCGGTAATTTTGACAAGCCAAAGGCAATATTTTGACGAACTGTCAGCCAAGGCATTAAGCGCGGTTCCTGAAAGATCGTGCTCACCTTGGGATGTGGTTTTCGGATCACCTCATCGTCAATCAGAACTTGCCCCAGGCTCGGATGCTCCAGACCGGCAATAATTCGCAGCAGAGTACTTTTGCCACAGCCGCTAGCACCGACTAATCCAACAATTTCACCCGGTTCTAGCGTCAAATCAATTCTGTCAATGGCAATGTAACCATTTCTGAACTGTTTTCCAACTCCATCAATTTTTAGCATGTTCAATAGCCCTCACTCACAGCGAGTCATATTCAGGTTCATCAATCCAACTGAGGCTCAAATTCATTCAAACTCTGGGAATCCCAAATTTCAAAAATTCCGCATCATAGTTTGACAATGCTTCATGCTTTCGTTCTTGGACAATGCTCTAAACAGATTGCTCACTCGATCCATAAACATCCTGCCAATACAAGAGACGCTTACCAAAAATCAGAAGAATCAAATCCGTGGTCTTCCCAATGATTGCGAATAGCAAAATGCTGCCCAAAATAATTGAAGGCCTTCCGGTGGCCTGTCCATCAACCAACAAAAACCCTAAACCTTGGCTGGCACCCATAATTTCAGCAGCAACCACAAACATCCATCCCAATCCCAGTCCACTTCGTAACCCAACTAAATAAGCTGGTAGCGTGGCTGGGATAAAAACTCGCACAATAGATTCCCAATCGCTTAATCGATATACCTTGCCAACCTCAACCAGCTTGCGATCGACCTCTCGAACTCCCGTCATCAGATTTAGATAAACTGGAAAAAAAACTCCCACTGCAATCAGGGCTATTTTTGAAGGCTCCTGAATACCTAGCCAAAGAATAAATAAAGGAACCCAAGCCAGGGATGGAATACTCCGCAGTGCCTGCAACAGGGGATCGCACAATTGATGAAAAACTCGAAAGTACCCTGTCAGAGCACCAATAATGGTTGCGAGACCACCACCAATCAAAAATCCCAAAAGCACCCTGTAAAGCGTGATGCCAATATGCCCAAAAAGTTGACCATCAACTGTCAGTTGCCAGAGTGTTAGCAAAACAGCTGATGGCGCAGGCATCAAGTTTTCTGGAAAGATGCTGAGTCGCGAAAGAATTTCCCAAGTCAGCAGTAGAGCTACTGGCAAAATTCCTCCTTGGAAGATGGATGAATCCCGCCAGCGAATTTTCTGATTGGGCCGCAGTCGTCTAATCTCAGATTGCCTTTTGATGGTGGTGGTCACTGTTCTGACAAGCCTCAACTAGGTTCATATTTTCGGATTTGCCTGACCAGTCTGATTTTAGAGTTGACTTGCTTTCAGCCGCCAATTGATTACTCATGACTACTCAATAGCTTAGTCAAGCCAACTCTCGGAATCAGTCAATTATTTTTTGACAATCTGATCAATGTACTGGGGATCGATGAGACTATCTACAACCTGATTGACGTTGATCGACTCTGAAATAATGCCACTTTTCTTGAGGACGCTCCCCGCTGCCACAATGGCATTCTTCTGTTGCCCGCCAATGGCTGAATTTGAAAGATCAGTTCGCTCCAGTTGCTTGGCCGCCACGGCAGGACTCAGCTTGGATTCCTTGACAAGAACTGCTTTCAATTCTTCCGGATTTTCCTGTGCCCATTGCCGTCCTTGTTCGTAGATTCGAAGCACACGTTCAACCAATTGTGGATAGCGTTGTGCAAATTCCTCCCGAACATTCAGTACGCCATAGCTATTGAATTCAGGGTTGCGGGAAAACAAACGAGCGCCACTTTCCAATTCAGCTTTTGCCATATGCGGGTCTAGGCCGGCCCAAGCATCAACGTCACCCTTTTCGAGGGCAGCACGACCATCTGCGTGTTGCAGCGGGATAATTGTCACGTCTTTATCACTCAGTCCCACTTGATCCAGGGAGCGCAGCAGGAAAATGAAGGCATCAGTGCCTCGGGTTGCAGCAACTTTCTTGCCTTTGAGATCCGAAACACTTTTAATTGATGACTCGCCCTTGGTGACCAAGGCCACCCATTCGGGTTTGGAATAGGTATAGATTGACTTGATGGGATTACCATTCGCTTTCCCAATCAGGGCGGAAGCTCCAGCCGTTGAGCCAAAGTCTAAGCTACGAGCATTCAAGAACTCCAAGGCTTTGTTACTACCCTGACTTAAAACCCATTCAACTTGGATTTTATCTTTTGCAAATTCCGACTCAACCCAGCCCTTTTCTTTCAGAACAAGGCTCACAGGATTGTAATAGGCGTAATCTAATCGAATGGATTTGGGCAGGTCTGCTTTGGTTGCATTGCTGCATCCCACGGAAACGATGAAAACCAAGGCAAGACTTAGCAACCATTTAGGAAGCTTGAAGGTTTTGGCAATGAAACGAACAACTGTACTTTGACTGCTCATGCTTAGCTCCTGGTCAGATGGAGGACTTGACGGATTGACAGTGTTGGTTAAACGGCGATGACGATTTCTTGCTGGAATTCCTAGTGCTTGCCAGCGGATGAACTAAACCGGTACTGATTGGGGAGAGGGCAAACGATCGCGCAAGCTCTGGGCTGAGGCATCGCCAAAGGGGCCAAACATCAGGGGATTGACTAGATGTTGGGTGGATTGTTGTTCAACGGGAGCCAGGGGGAGTCGAGGCAGTAACAACTCCGCTGTGCGATAGGCTTCTTCCAAGTGGGGGTAGCCCGAGAGAATGAAGGAATCAATGCCCAAGTCCGCGTATTCCCGTAGGCGTTCGGCAACTGTTTCGGGATCGCCAACCAACGCTGTTCCGGCTCCTCCGCGCACCAGGCCAACACCCGCCCAAAGGTTAGGAGAGATTTCCAGGGACTCTCGACTGCCGCGATTGAAATGGGTCATGCGACGTTGGCCTTCAGAATCCATGCGAGCAAAATCCGCCTGTGCGCGAGCAACTGCTGACTCGTCCACATAACGCAGTAGGTCTTCTGCGGCTGCCCAGGCTTCGGATGTTGTTTCTCGCACCACCACATGCAGCCGAATTCCAAATCGTACCGATCGCCCTTGGGATTCGGCCTGTTGTCGAACATCAGCAATTTTTTGAGCGACGGCGGCTGGCGGTTCGCCCCAAGTCAGATAGGTATCGGCGTGTTTGGCTGCGACCCGGTGCGCGGCAGTTGATGAGCCGCCAAACCATAGGGGCGGATAAGGTTTTTGCAGTGGTGGGAAAACTTGTTGTCCACCGCGCACATCGATGTGGCTACCGGTAAAGTTCACGGTTTCCTGAAGCAGCAGCTTGCGCCAAACTGTCAAAAACTCGTCAGTGAGGGCGTAGCGATCGTCGTGGGCTAAGTGCAGGCCATCGCCTGCTAATTCCACAGGGTCGCCACCGGTAACAACATTGATCAGCAGTCGTCCCCCAGAGAGGCGATCGAACGTGGCGGCCATGCGTGCTGCCACACCCGGCAGCGTGAGTCCGGGTCGCACGGCTACCAAAAATTTCATCCTCTGCGTTACGGCAATGAGCGCCGAGGCAACAACCCATGCGTCTTCGCAGGCCCGCCCTGTGGGCAATAGTGCTCCCGAAAACGGTAGGGCATCGATCGCCTGAGCAAGCTGTTTGAGATAGGCGAAATCTGAAGGACGACCGCCAATATTCGTCCCCAAGTAGCGTCCATCACCATAGGTTGGAATAAACCAAAGGACATTCACAGTTGGCTACTCACGTTCAATCAAAAGGTGGGGATGAGGCCGGAGCGCAAACGCTTTTGAACTTTAAAAGCGTGCATCTCGTGGCTGGTTTAATTGGCGGCTCCAGGTGAATGGGGCTGACCGATATGGCTGGCTCATATGCTTGGTCTATGCCTATGAATTGAAGCCATGTTTTACAAAATACGATATTCAGATCGGAATACCGTATTTTTCTCGAAAGAATATTACACAGATCTCAAGAATTATGCAAGTTCAGTTTTGAATATTTCCTTCAGTCGATCGAACAAGCGTCGAGTGAAGGCCTGAAAAATCAGAACTTTATTCTCGATGTCAAATTGCTGTGTGTCTTGCTCCGTAAGGCTTTTGCGAATGTATTTAAACTAAAAATCTCTCGTGCTTTGTATTTTTTTGAAGTGGGCTAGGCGCTTTCACGTTTCGATCGGCACAGTAGCTAATGCATCACTCGCCTTAGATTAATTGCCTGTTTTTGTCTAGTATTTCAAGCTACAAAAATAATCTTTCTGCCGATACAGCCTTGATCTAAAATAATTGGCACGCCATATGGCAGATGTCATGAAGCAACGATTCGGTGGGCATTGCTCACCCACGGGCTAACCCGCTAACCTTTAGTGCGATTAGTGTGATTTCCAGCGCGATCGTCAGCGCCAAAGGTTGTTAGCCAATTTCCAATGTGCTGATCCTGGCGTTGGGAAATGACCAAAAACAAAGACAAGGGGTTTAAACCCCTTGTCCGGATCCCTGGCCTAAGCTTCTGGTCTGCTGCCTGGGTCTCTTCTCAATGCTTGAGAAAATCAATGCTTGAGAAACCCCTTGAAGAAAAGCTGCTAAAAAAAGTTGCTAAAAGAAGCTGCGGTTGCGTTGCAATTGCTGGGGAAACGGCAAATTTTGGGACTCATGAAAATCCGTTTGTACCTTAGCCGTTAACCGGCGAGACACTTGGCGGACAATTTGCCCCAGCAGTCGATCGCCCGTTCTTTGAATCAATCCTTGGGGCAAAACCCGAATAAAGCGCGGAAACCACACATCCACATTCAAATCCAGCGTCCAAGTGACGTGGGTACTCACGGGTTGCTCGGCCGCTTCGTCGGGATTGTCCACCGCCACCAGTTTCATGGCGGCCTGGAAGTCTACGGCGTAGCCCGGTGGGTCATAGTCGGGCACGGGTACGGTGCGGATCCCATAAACGCCCTGTTCCGGCGGCAGGAGTTCGAGGCCCACTTTCGGTTCCACGTAATAGTCAAATGCGCCAAAGTGCCCGATCGTGATGGCATAGCTGTTTTGGTCGATCGGGTTGACCTGCATTGGATGAGCACAGCGGTGAAACCACTCCTGATGCCCATCGAGGTAGTTGGCAAAGGTTTCCGGGGCGGCGGCGATTTCCATGTAGTCCTCAAAGCGGTTATAGAACCGCATGGGCCCATCGCTGTCATCCTCGGCATCGGAGTCCGGTTGGGCGTTTTGAGCACCCTTCTGCGCGTCATTCTGGAAACCGTCTGGATTGCTACTCTGAACGGTCTGCTGTGGGTTGTGAATATTGATTGACGGGTCTTGCGCCTCAAGGGCCGCATCGTCCGATCGCCCCTCGTTGGGATCGGATTCCGGTGACCAGTCAGGGGTAGAACGCATAGCCATGCAACATCAACACCTTGGAGACTATAGCCTGCTCGATCGCCCAACGTCCTGGCCTAGGGAACCAATTTGCCCCAGGTGGCTGGGCCCACCACCCCATCGGCTGTCAACCCTTGGGCTTTTTGATAGGCCAGCACTGCGCTAACCGTTGCGTCGCTATATAACCCCGTGGGCGGAATATTCAATCGGAATTGTAAATAGCGCACCGCCGGGCCATAGCCGTGATTGGGTCGCAACACAACGCGATCGACCGTGATCGACGTGATCGCTTCCCACATGGCGCGATTGCTGGCTTCCGTTTCCGCAGGCGAAATGGCAAAGATGGTTTTGAGGCGTTGTTTCGCCTGGTTGGTTTGGGGCCCCAGCTTGCCATCGGCGGCCAAGGGCTGGCCCGTGGGTGTGGCGTAAACCTGCAACCGGTTAAGGGCCTGCTGCAATTTCACAATTTCTGGGTCGCTGGTGGTCGGGGGCGGTGTGGTGGCCGTTTGGCCGCCGGTCATGCCCGCCACGATCGCCCGCGCCATTTGGTCTGGGTCAAACCGCTTCATATCATCGGCGGAATCCACAAAGCAGCATTCCACCAAAATGCTGGGCATATCCGTATGGGCTAGCACGTAGAAGTTGCCCTCTTTGATGCCACGGTTGACATAGCCCAGTTTCAGAATTTCCGTGAGCACGGGTTGGGCAAATCTCTTCCCAGAATTGCTGGCATACCAAACTTCAGAACCGCTGGTGCGGCCGTTGTAGCTGTTGAAGTGGATGGAGACAAATAAATCCACATTGTTGGCATTGGCGGTGGAACAACGCTTGGAAAGCGAGTCCATGACGCTAGAGGCACTTTTGGGGGTGCAGTTCACCACCTGATGACCCAAGGCTTGCAGTTGACTGATCACCCTTGTGCCGACGGCGATCGTGAGGTCATCTTCTCTTTTGATGCCCACTGCGCCAGTGTCGGGGGCCGCGTTGTGGCCCATGTCAATCCCATATTTCATTGAATCCAGTCTCCTCGGGTCTCTCAGGCTGCTAATCAGTCTAGCCGTTGCATTGAGGGAGCGGCGACTGGGCGATCGCCCCTAGGCAGTTGTCTGGCGGGGGGGCGATCGCCACCCAATTTGAACATCACTCGCCGCTGGGAGGGTGCTGCTCCAGGGCGAGCTTGAGATAGCGTCCCGTGTGGGAAACCGGATTCACGGCCACCTGTTCCGGTGTGCCGGTGGCGATGATTTGCCCACCCCGATCGCCCCCTTCGGGCCCCAGATCAATCACCCAATCGGCGCACCGGATGAAGTCCAAGTTGTGCTCGATCGCCAGCACCGTGTTGCCCTTATCCACCAGCCGTTGCACCACGTCCAGCAGCTTATGCACGTCATAGAACGAAAGTCCCGTGGTCGGCTCGTCGATCAGATACAGGGTTTTGCCCGTGGCTCGGCGGGATAGTTCCGTGGCCAACTTCACCCGCTGGGCCTCGCCGCCGGAGAGGGTGGGGGCCGGTTGGCCGAGCTTGATGTAACCCAGACCCACATCGGAGAGGGTTTGCAGGCGACTGACGGCTTTCGGCACGTTTTGGAACACCTCCAGGGCCTCATCGATCGTCATTTCCAGCACGTCGGCGATCGAGTAGCCCTTGTATTTCACCTGGAGCGTTTCTCGGTTGTAGCGCTTGCCTTTGCAGACTTCGCACTGCACATAGACATCGGGCAAGAAATTCATTTCGATCGTGTTCACGCCCTGGCCACCACAGGCCTCGCAGCGGCCGCCCTTGACGTTGAAGGAAAACTGACCGGCTTTGTAGCCCCGCGCTTTGGCCTCGATCGTCTGGGTGAACACGTCACGGATGATGTCAAACGCGCCCGTATAGGTGGCGGGGTTGGAGCGGGGCGTGCGCCCGATCGGGGATTGGTCGATCGCGATCGCCTTGTCGATATGTTGCAGGCCGCGAATGTCGCCCAAATCCGCCGGAAACGGAATTTTGTGACCCAGGTGGTGATAAAGCGCAGGCAACAGCAGCTCATTTACCAAGGTGGACTTGCCGGAACCAGATACCCCCGTCACGCAAACAAATTTGCCCAGGGGCACTTCCACGCTCACGTGCTGCAAATTATTGCGGTAGGCATCCAAAATCTTCAGACTCAGGCCATTGCCCGATCGACGCTCGGCCGGGGTGCAAATTTGCCGCCGCCCGGACAGATAGGCCCCCGTTAAGGAGGTTTCCGCCTTCAGCAAATCCGCCAGGGAACCTTGGGCCACAATTTCGCCTCCATGGATGCCCGCGCCGGGGCCAATGTCCACCAAGTGATCCGCCGCCCGAATCGTGTCTTCATCGTGCTCCACCACAATCAGCGTGTTGCCCAAGTCCCGCAACCGGGTGAGGGTGGCCAACAGCCGATCGTTATCCCGCTGGTGCAGACCAATGCTCGGTTCATCCAACACATAGAGCACCCCCGTCAAACCTGCACCGATTTGGGTGGCTAGGCGGATCCGCTGGGCCTCGCCGCCGGAAAGGGTCGCCGCCGATCGATCCAAGGTCAAATAATCCAACCCCACATCGATCAAAAACTTCAACCGCGATTCCACCTCCTTCAGCGCCAAGGCCCCGATCGCCTGTTGCCGTTCTGACAGGAGCGATCGGCCATCAACGCTGCCCGTGAGTTGTTGCACCCGCGCCAAGGCTTCCCGTACCGACACATTGGTTAAATCAATAATTCGGTAGGGGCCCAAACGCACGGCCAGCGCCTCCGGTTTTAACCGTTGACCCTGGCAAACCTCGCAAGCTTGATCGACTAAATATTGCTCTAGCTTTTGTTTGTATTGATCAGAGGTGGATTCGCGATATTGTCGATCCAAAATCGGCAAAATCCCTTCATACTTTCGGTGATAGCCCTGGCGTTCTCGGAATCGGGAATCCGTTTCAATCCAAATTGGTTTATCCGTGCCGTACAGCAAGATTTGTTGCTGTTCTTCGCTGAGCTGGTTCCAAGGCGTTTGAATTTCAAACCCAAAGGCCTGCCCCACACTGTGCAGCAAGGATAGGTAATAGGTGCTGTCCTTATCCGACCAAGGGGCCACCGCCGCATAGACCGGCAACTTGGGATCAGGAATCACCAATTCTGGGGAAAAGGTGCGTAAAAATCCCAATCCATGACAAGCGGGACAAGCCCCATAGGGCGAATTAAACGAAAAGAGTCGCGGCGACAATTCCTCCATCACCGCGCCGTGTTCTGGGCAAGCAAAATTCTCAGAAAAAACCAAAGATTGGGGCAATTCTGTTGCCGTTTCGGAATTCGCTTCCCCATTGGTCGAATCCGCAGCCGTTGTGCCATTGGCTCCGGAATCCGGTGCATGGGCAGCGGGCAAAATATCCACCACAGCCACCCCGCCCGCATGTTTGAGGCAAGTTTGCAAGGAGTCAACTAGGCGCTCTTGGATGCCTTCTTTTTTAATTAGGCGATCGACCACAATTTCAATGTCGTGAAATTTGTTTTTATCCAGTTCGATCGCATCACTCAGTTCGCGCACTTCCCCATCAATTCGCACCCGCGCAAAGCCTTCGGATACCAAACTCGATAGCAATTTTTTGTGGGTTCCTTTTTTGCCGCGCACCACCGGGGCCAAAATCTGAAACCGAGTCCGATCGGGCAGTTCCATCACCCGATCGCACATTTGATCGATCGCTTGGGGCGCAATTCCTCGATCGCAAACGGGACAATGGGGTTCACCGGCCCGCCCATAGAGCAACCGCAAATAGTCATAGATTTCCGTCACCGTGCCCACGGTCGATCGGGGGTTGTGGCTGGTGGATTTTTGGTCGATCGAAATGGCCGGACTCAGCCCCTCGATCGCGTCCACATCGGGCTTATCCACCTGTCCCAAAAACTGCCTTGCATAGGCGCTCAGGGACTCCACATAGCGCCGCTGACCCTCTGCAAAAATCGTGTCAAACGCCAACGAAGATTTTCCCGATCCCGACACCCCCGTAAACACAATTAATTGGTTGCGGGGCAGCTCCAAATCAAGATTTTTCAGGTTGTGTTGCCTTGCGCCGCGCACATGGATCCGCTCGCGGACTTCGGGAGACTGCGGCTGGCGATCGGGATGGGGACGGGAATTAGCAGAACTAGCCATGGGGGCAACCACCGCAACAAACGCCAGCAAATCGAAAATAGCGCTCTTTATCCTAGCGTTCGATCGGGGTGGGCGGCGGCGCAACGGTCAAGGGGCGCGTGCAAAATTGAACGATGGGAAGCGGGATTCGTTGGCGCTGTCGCCGAAGCAGCTCAAGATTTTGGCTATTTTCCGAGCGATCGCCCCGGGGTGTGGGTGGAGTGTGAGCCGGACAGTCAGTTACGGGATCCGGAATCAATCCCGTTGGCGGATCCAATGCGCGGCTATGTTTTGCGGGAGGTGAAACCGCATGTGGAGGATACGTCGATCAATTTGAGCAAGACTACAATTGGCTATGGGATTAGCTTTAACAAGTATTTTTACAAGTGCCAGTCGTTGCGATCGTCGGCAGAGGCAATGGCGGAGATTCTCCAACTTGAGGCAGAAACGGAGGGCTTACTCAAAAATCTGGTGAATTTTGCGGGGTTATGAGGAATGGCTAGAGATATGTTTCATGATCTGGTCAGGGCTGGATTGGAGGCAGAGGGATGGGTGATTACGGCCGATCCGTTATATCTATCGTTTGGTCGCGTTAATTTTGAGGTGGATTTAGCGGCGGAGCGGGTTATCGCAGCGGAACGGGAAAATCGGAAAATCGCAGTCGAGATCAAAAGCTTTTTAAAGTCATCATTCGTAACCGATTTTTATGGTGCATTGGGTCAATTTCTAAGTTATCGCTTGGCACTTCAAAGAGTTCAGCCAGATCGAGAGTTATTCTTGGCAGTGCCGCTGGAAACTTACGAACGCTTTTTTTCATTGGAATTTACGCAATCAGCAATCCAAGAATATTCACTACGGCTAATTATTTATGATTCTGAGCAGGGAGGTTTAGTTCGATGGATCGATTAATCATGTATCGCAATGCAATTAAACAATTATTGTCTGAGTACCACTCTGGGGAGCGTGTGGGAAATGCATACGAGTCTCAGTTGATTTTGGATGAGGTTCGCGATCACTATCTTTGGTTAGATTTAGGTTGGGAGGGGTCGAAGCGTATTTACCATCCGATTATGCATTTCGATATCAAGGATGGGCGGGTCTGGATTCAGGAAAATATGACGGATCAAGATCCGGCGGAAGATTTGATCGAGTTGGGGGTTGAGCGATCGGATATTGTTCTGGGGCTACAGCCGCCGTTCAAGCGTCCATTTACTAATTATGGAGTGGCATAGTGATGAATTTTCTGAAACATAAGCGATCAGAAGAGCTGAATGAACTAAATTAAGTTTTGATTGTTGAAGCTGTAACCGGAAAAACCAAGGTCTAAAACCATGCCAAAATCAAGAAAATACCAATGGGTTTATTCTCCCTCGAAGCAAAACAAACCCAAAGTCCCCGAAGCCGAAAAACAAGCCATTACCCAACAGGTGCAAGCGCTAATCGACACTGACCTAGCCCCCCGCTATCTCCACCAAGACCAACACGCCTACTTCCAAATTGAAAGCCTATTCACCAAATGGCATCGCAGCTTTATTTATCTCTGCTATACCTGCCGCCTGAAAAACTCGGAAGCCGTTGAAGCTGCGATCGCAGAATTCAAAGACAGCGTGATCAGAGAGGCGATCGAAGAGCGATTCACCCGCCTCGAGTACGTCGCCCCCGATCAATTTAATCTCGCCTACTTCCGCCACACTGGTAAATGGTGGACAACCCACGAAAACATCACCCTTGATGCTGCCCTCACCACCATTCGCGAATACGAAATCTATCACCCCTAATCCGCGCCACCCAGGGCGATCGGCCCATGACCCAAGACACCAAAGCCCAACCCCTCACCGCCGAAACCGTCCTTGCAACCCTGCGCCAACTTTTCCCAACGCTTCAACAACAATACAACATCAAAAAACTCGGACTCTTTGGTTCCTACAGCCGCAACCAAGCCACCGCAGAAAGCGACATTGATCTACTTATCGAACTTGATTCCGACATCACCTTCGGTCTCATCACCTTTTGCCACATCGAAAATACCCTAAGCGAAAAACTCGGCAAAAAAGTTGATCTCGTGATTTCTGAAAACCTGAAACCCAGCCTGAAACAAAATATCTTAGACGACGTAATTTATCTATGACTCCCAGAAAAATTAGAGACTTTCTCAACGATATGATTTCCTCGATCGACCTTACTCAGGAATTTATAGCCGGTCTAACCTTTAAAACATTTGAGGATGATCAGAAGACCATTTTTGCCGTAAGTCGAGCCGTTGAAATCATTGGTGAAGCCTCCAAACAGATTCCAAAAGAGATTTGCGAACAATATCCAGCGATTCCATGGAAAGCGATCGCAGGCATGAGAGACAAAATGATTCATCACTACTTTGGTGTGAACTTAAAAATACTCTGGAATACTGTTAATAATGATCTACCAGTCCTCAAACCAGAATTACTCAAAATCCTCAACAACCTAAAAGACTAGAAAATTATGCTCAATGAACCAAAGCCAACAACCCTCACCGCTGAAACCGTTCTTGCAACCCTGCGCCAACAACCGAACCTTTTTGAACAATACAACATCAAAACCTTGGCCCTCTTCGGTTCCACTGCTCGCAACCAAGCTACCGAACACAGCGACCTCGATTTCTTAGTCGAATTTGTCGGAAATCCCACTTTTAAAGGATATATGAAACTAAAGTTCTATCTAGAAGAGTTGTTTCATAAGCCCGTCGATCTAGTGACTCAAAGATCAATCAAATTAATAATTCGAGACCAAATTCTAAGTGAAGCAATCTATGTCTAGAAATATTCGGCTTTATATTCAAGATATTCTCGAAAGCATCTCTAAAATCCAAAAAGCAACCAGGGAGTATCAAAAGGCAGATCTACTAAAAAACGATATCGTTTTTGATGGTGCTATCTTGAATCTGCAAATCATTGGAGAATCAGTCAAGCAAATTCCGCTATCTATTCGAGAAAAATATCCACAAATTGACTGGAACAGCATCATTGGCCTGCGAAATATCATCGCCCATACTTACTTTTCACTAGATCCAGAAATTATTTGGGACATCACTCAAACTGAACTTAATCCGCTCAAGAGCTGCATCGAAACCATTGAACAGAATGAAGCCCTCGGTTAAATTCAGTCTGACTTAAAAAGTACTATCATGATCAACACAAAAAATGACAAACCTCACCGCCGAAACCGTCCTTGAAACCCTACGCCAACAACCGAACCTCTTTGAGCAGTACAACATCAAAACCTTGGCCCTCTTCGGTTCCACTGCCCGCAACCAAGCCACCGAGCACAGCGACCTCGATTTCTTGGTTGAATTTGCTGGCGATCCAACCTTGAATTTATATATGAGTCTGAAATTTTTTCTCGAAGACTTATTTCAGAAAAAAATAGACTTAGTAATCCAAGAAGATATTAAACCCCAGATCAAAGAAAGCATTATCAAAAAGGCGATCTATGTCACGCAACCTCAAACTGTATCTAGTGGATATTCTCAATAGCATTGACAACATTCAAAGCGATACTACAAACATAAGCTATGAGGAATTTGTACAAGATCGACGGACAAAAGATGCAGTGATTCTCAACCTGCTCATTATTGGAGAAGCAACAAAACAAATTCCGCAAGACATTCGTGATCAACATCCAGAAATTCAATGGAAACAAATTGCAGGCATGAGAGATATGATCGCCCACGCCTATTTCAGTATCAACAATAAAATTGTCTGGAATATTATCGAAAATGATCTAGATTTTCTAAAAACCTGTATCAAAAATATTCAAAGTAATGAAGAAGACCGTTGAAATGTTAGAAATAAGGATACTTAGCATGGTCAGCCAAGCGAACACACATATTCTAACCGCCGAAATCGTCCTCGAAACCCTACGCCAACAATTAGTGGATTAGTCGATCGCAACTACCACCAAAGTGGTAACCCCAGTGACCATGATTCCAACCTCGCGATCGAGGCGGGCGGCGGCGCGGCTGAGACCGAAACGGTAGGATGGAAAGTGACGGGGCGATCGACTCAAGCCAATTTGCCCCAGTTCCCCGGCCAGGAGATTTTGCCCATGATCGCCCAACTGGACAAGCACCCCCAAAGCCTCGTTGTCTACAGCCCGGAAGCGTATCTTGATCGGGAAGTCAACAGCGATCAGCGTCACGAATACCGAGATGGAGTCATCATACCCATGACTGGCGGAACCCCGAATCACAACGACATTACAGGGAATCTCTATATTGTCCTCAAGCTGGCACTCCGACATCGGAACTATCGTGTTTTCCAGGCTGATCAGCGGCTGTGGATTCCTGAGCGGCGGATGTATACCTATCCCGATGTGATGGTGTTGCCCAAGCCGATCGAACTGCAAGCGGGTCGCAAAGATACGGTAACGAATCCCTTGCTGATTGCAGAAGTGTTGTCCAAATCTACTCGCAACTATGATGGGGGCGAAAAATTCGCCGCCTATCGCACCATTCCCAGCTTTCAGGAATATCTCCTAATTGACCAATACGAAATGCGCGTTGAGCAATTCATCAAATTAGAAGATTGTGAGTGGCGATTTTTGGAATATCGCAAGCCTGAATCTACCCTTCAGCTCAAAACCGTTGAATTAACTTTGCAATTAACTGATCTTTATAGCAACATTGATTTTTCGGAAATGGATTCATCGACTGATGAGCTGGCGATGAATCAGCCGGAAGATCAACAGAATATTTGAAACGTCAAAACTGAGAGGCTGCGGATTTTAACAATTGATGCGGACAAAATGCTTAAGCAGCTTGCGCCGCAATCGTCTTTACTTTGTTAGTCCCCAAAGATCTTTTTCAGATACCCTCTTAAGCACTGAGATTCAATTGAAAACCAAATTAACAGGCATGATTCAAAAATTCCAGAAAAACACTGCTCAAGAGCCAAGTGAGCAGCCCAAAGCCCAGCCCAAAATCTTGAAGAATAGGCTCATCAATCGTGGAGCTTGGCTCGGCTCTGGGGCGATCGCGATCGGGCTAATTCTGATGGCTAATCCTTTGCGGGCCCAGCTCCCCAGCAACAGCAATGATCCAAATAATGCGCCCGATCGACAGCCAACTATGGCCCTGATTTTGGAAAACCGCACCAAAGATGCTTTTATTCGGCGGTTTGTGATCCGAGAACGGCGCAATCGCCCTGGAACCGATTTATTAGCAGATTCCATTGGCATTTATCCCAACGAAGCTCGCCTCATGACCGGTAATTATCCGCGTCGGCTTTTGAGTTGTGTGGAAGTGGTTCCCGTCGGAGGGGGCGAGCCAGTTCGCCACATTGATATGGGACGGGTGCAAGTTGTAGGCAATCGAATTCGATTCAGCATTGAAGGAAATTGGAAAGAACCACCCTTTGCACCGGGCCCTTGCCCCTAGACAATGTCCGCAAAATTCTAGCCTTGCCAATAGTCTTGGAAAGATCTTGAATGCCATGGATTCTTGCTACCCAATTTTGCAAAATTGCCAGCGTGAACGTGTGAGCGATGGTGCGATCGTTCCTGTTTTGGATGGGTGCGATCGGGCAGCTAAAATTCTGTTTATCGCTCTGCCCCAATTGGGGGATTTTGATAGCTTGGAATATGCCTGGTGGTTGCGTCGGGAGGCCGATCGCCTGCGTGATCACGAAATTGTGCTGCGGGCTGTGGGGATTGGCGATCGCTCCTCGGGGGAAAAATTTTGTGATTACACGGGGTTTCCCGCCGAAGCGCTGTCGATCGATCCCACGGCGGATCTCCATCGAGAATTGGGGTTGTATGGCGGCTTGACCCGATCGTGGCTGGGTTTGCGATCGGGTCAAAGTGCTTGGGTGAATTTGATGTTGATGTGTGCGGGGCTGGGCAGTCCGGGCACGCTGGCGGAGGTGTTTCGGGGTTACCGGGGCGATCGCGCTGCGCCGCAGTTGATCGCTGACGACGAAACGATCGACACGAAATTACTGCCCCCGATCAAGGGTGAATTTTTTGCCCTGGCCGGTGGGCGCGGGTTTCAGCGTCCCTTTGAGCTGGCTACCTTGCGACTGCGAAATATGGTGGAAGTGTTGAGCCACTGGAATCGCTACGTTCCCGATGCTCAATACATGACCCAACGGGGGGGAACCTTTGTGTTCGATCGCGCCGGGACGTTGCTTTATGAACACCGCGATCGGGGAATTCTGGGCTTTGCCGCGAACATGGCTAATCCTTTGGCTTTCCTAGATCAGTTGGAACCGCCGAATTTGAACCCATCCCAGGCCGCGACGGTTGGCGACCCGGCTTAACCGCCCATCACTTGGGCAGAGCATCACGGGCGGCGATCGCATCGGGAACCCCCAAGGCGGCCGCGCGATCGAACGCTTCCCGGGCCTCAAAATTTCGCCCTTGCTTGGCCAACGCGCGACCTAATTTGAAGTGAGCCATGCCCGTGTTGGGCTGCAACTCCACCAGTCGCCGGTAGCCAATAATCGCCACCAGCACATCGCCCGATTCCAAACTCAGATCCGCCAGAGCCTCTTGGGCATCGTAGGAATCGCCATCGGCCGACACCGCCCGTTGATAGGCGGCGAGCGCTCCAGGAATATCGCCCTGTTCCCGCAGAATTTTGCCAATTTGCAGATGAACGGTCGGATTTCGTGGATTCAGTCGAGCTGCCTGGGCAAAAGCCGCCGTGGCCTCCGTGCTGTTGCCGGCCGCCAACCAGGCCACCCCGAGCGAAACATAGGTGCTGTCGCGGCGGGGGTTCAGCTTTTGGGCCGCTTGCAACGCCGCGATCGCCTGTTGCACTTCGCCGGTCTTCAGTAGAGTTAGCCCCACAAACTCCTGGGCGGTCGCATTCCGGGGATCCAGATTCAGAACTTGACGGTAGGCTTGCAGTGCGCCGCTGTAGTTGGCCTGGCGATAGAGCACGGCTCCCAGCCCCAAATGGGCATTCAGGTGGCGCTCATCCAACTGCACCGCACGGTAGTAGGCGGCTAAGGCTGGTTCCAGGTCGTTCGTGTTGGCGAAGCTGAACCCAAGGGCATAGAAAAATTCAGCATTACGCGGATCAAGTACCGTTGCCTGTTGATAGGCCCGGGCCGCTTCTGCGAAGTTGCCGCGCATGGCTTGCACATAGCCAATGCCGGAATAGATGCGGGCGTTGTCTCGATCGAGCTGGGCCGCCCGTTCATAGATCACCAGGGCCGATTCCCAATCGCGCCGCTGCACAAACTGCTCGCCCCGCTCGATCAGATCCTGAAGTTGGGGATTATTGCTGCTGTTGCTGACTTGGGCCAGGGTGAGGGGACTGGCTTGGGCTAACTCGGGGGCCAGCCCGATCGCCCCGAACCAAACCAGTAACCCCAGCGATCGCCCAATCAGCCGACGGTGGCGGGGTTGAAACAGGGATTGAATGGCCATAGTTGCGGTTTCGATCCTTGTGCGATCGAGCGAGTGGAAGCGTTGCAGGAGATCTCTTGCCAAAGATTTATTGCTGAAGATCTCTTGCCAAAGATTTATTGCCAAAAATCTCTTGCTGAAGATCTTAGGGCTTGCGGGGCCATCCCATCTGTGGACAGGCAACCAAAGACAAGGGGCTTCAGCCCCTTGCCATCCTGCTGGGATCTACCCTTGGGCGATCGCCTGGCCCGCCGCAATCCGGGCGCGATCGAACCCGCGTTGGTTCAGGATCTGCCAAGTGGGAACCATCTCCGGCCCCTGCATTGCCCCCATCAAGGTGGCCCGCAGAGTCCGCATCACCTGGCCCTTCTTCGTGCCCGTGGACTTCACCACCTGATTAATCAGTGCCATGGCCGCGTCGTGATCCAAGGGCTGGTCGCTCAAGCCGGCCGCCAGCGCCGCCAAAATCTCCGCGCCGCCGGACTGGGCCAGTTGTGCCTTGGCTTCGTCGGTATAGTCCACCGTTTCGCTAAAGAACAGCTTGGCCGCCTCAGGCGCTTGATCCAACCGGACGATCGCCGTGGCCAGCAGACCCGCCAAAGCCTCCAACCAGGGGCGATCGGCTACGGGGTCGAAGCTGTAGCCCGCGCCTTGCCAGTAGGGAATTAGGCGATCGAGCAGCTCGGCTGGCGGCATCTTGTGCAGATATTGGGCGTTCAGCCAGTTCAGCTTGTCCCAATCGAACTTCGCGCCCGCCTTGTTGACGCGATCGATCTCAAATTGGGCCGCCGCTTGCTCCAGCGAAAACACCTCATCCATCCCCTCCGGCGGGGCCCAGCCCAGCAGGGTCATGTAGTTGGCGATCGCCTCGGACAGATAGCCCATATTGCGGAATTCCGAGACCGAAGTGGCCCCGTCCCGCTTCGAGAGCTTGCGCCCTTCCCGGTTCAGGATCAGCGGCGTGTGGGCAAATTCGGGAACCGTTGCGCCCAGGGCTTCGTAGAGCAAAATTTGCTTGGCGGTGTTGGCGATGTGGTCTTCACCCCGGATCACGTGGGTGATTTGCATATCAATGTCATCGACCACCACGGCCAGGTTATAGAGCGGTTGCCCCACATCATTAGTGCCAGCCGCGCGGGCCACCACCATGTCGCCACCCAGGTCAAAGCCTTTCCACGTCACCGTGCCGCGCACCCGATCATTCCAGGCGATCGTCCGCTTGTCGTCAATTTTGAATCGAATCACCGGCTGGCGACCTTCGGCGATGAAGGCGGCTTCCTGCTCAGGGGTCAGGTTGCGGTGGCGGTTGTCGTAGCGGGGCGCTTCGTTGCGGGCTTTTTGACCCTCGCGCAGTTGCTCCAGTTCTTCCGGGGTGGTGTAGCAGCGGTAGGCCAAGCCCTTGTCGAGCAGAGTTTGAATCGCTTGCTTGTAAAACTCATTGCGCTTGGACTGGTAGAACGGGCCTTCATCCCAGTTCATGCCCAGCCATTGCAGGCCTTCGAGGATGTTGGCTTCAAATTCGGGGCGCGATCGCTCGGTGTCGGTGTCTTCAATCCGCAGCACAAAGGTGCCACCCGTGCGACGAGCATAAAGCCAGTTAAAAACGGCGGTGCGGGCCGTGCCGATGTGGAGATTTCCGGTGGGGCTAGGAGCGAGGCGAACGCGAACGGACACGATGGTGTTGGGGGCTAAAGGATTGTCATAAAGCGGCTTTGATTGTAGCGGGTTGCGGCCCTGACGGGGGGCGATCGGGTGACTGCCCTGGCTCGATCGATTGCGATAGTTTGGAAAGGTGTTCGATCTGAGGATCAACCCCATGACCCAAGTTTGCACGCCCATCGAACCGGCAATTCAACCCATTCAGCCAGAACCACCCCAGTCGATCGCCCTTAGTCAGCCCTATCGTTTCACGGTGACGGAATACCAGCGAATTTATGAGGCCGGTGCGCTCGCGCCGGACGCTCGCACGGAACTCATTGAAGGAATCATTGTCAAAATGTCGCCCATTGGATTTCGTCACCAGGCTTGTGTTAGTCGCCTGACTCGTAAGTTCTGTGCCTTGATCCAAAATCGGGCGATCGTCAGTGTGCAGAATTCCGTTGTCCTAGGTGATTCGCAGCCTCAGCCGGATCTGATGCTTTTGCAAGAAACGGAGAATTTCTACGAGGATCGATCGCCCACAACTGCCGAAGTTCTACTGCTGATTGAAGTGGCGGATAGCACGCTGAAATCTGATCGCGAGGTCAAAGGGCCGCTCTACGCACGATCGGGCATTGGCGAGTTTTGGTTGGTGGATTTGGAGCACGAAAAACTCGAGGTCTATCGCGATCCGAGTTCCGAGGGCTATCAAACCAAATTCACTCTCACCGCTGCCGATCGCGCCGCTTGCTTGGCCTTTCCCGACGAATCGATCACCCTGTCGGATCTGTTTGGCAACCCAGCAGAATCATCCGCATAATTCGAGATATTGGTTGCTCGCCATTGCGCCAAGAATTTTGCTAATAATCCAGCGGTAAATCGTAGGATTCCAACAGCGCCCGATCGCCCAATAATTCCGCCGTAGGTCGATCTTCTCGGATCCGCCCATGGGACAAAATCAAAGCTCGATGGGTGGTTTTGCCAATCCATTGCAAGTCATGGGAAGCCACAATCAGCGATTGAATGGGCAAGGTTTCCAAAACCTGAGCGAGCGATCGTCGCCACCGAGGATCGAGGCCCGTGGTTGGCTCATCCAACACCAAAATGGCCGGCTCCAGGGCCAGCACGGCCGCCAAGGCCGCCAACCGCCGCTGACCCCCCGAAAGTTCATGGGCCGATCGCCCCTCAAAGGCCAACAGATCAAAACGGGCTAGGAGTTCCCTGGCTTGGTTTTTGGCCTGGGCGATCGGGATGCCATAGTTCAGCGGCCCAAACATCACATCTTCCAAGATGGTCGGCATAAACAATTGGTCGTTGGCATCTTGGAAACAAAAGCCCAAGCGGCGGCGAATGGTGGGCAAGGTGCGCGGCTCCACCCGGGTTTCCCCAATCCACACAGCGCCTCGGCTCGGTTGCTTCAGGCCAATCAGTTGCTCCAAGAGGGTGCTTTTGCCACAACCGGTGGGCCCCAACAGGGCCACCCGATCGCCCGGCTCCAAAGCAAAGGAAATTCCCTGCAAAACCGGCGGCTGTTGGGGATAGGCAAAGTGCAAATCTTGCACCAAAACGGCGGCCGACACTTCAGCGCGATCAAGCTCGCATTTAGAAAAAAGGGTCATGAAACTGTTGCGGCGGCCATGCGATCGAACTTTATTCCTGCTTGCTCAACCTTAAAGGGATTAGGGCGACAGCGCCAAACCAGCACCCGTTGGCATCGTCCCAAAGGGGGGCAAACCTGCGCCAAAATCCCTACTCGAAACCGTAGGAGCCAATCGCCAGACCAGCAGCCCCCACCGCCGCCCCCCACAACCACCAGCGATGGTGTGGCGGGCTGGGGTGCAATAGGGGCAAGGCTCCCCCATAGCCCCGAACCACCATGGCCGCGTAGACCCGCTCAGCGCGATCGAGACTGCGCAAATACAGAGAGCCGATGGTGGCGGCGCTGACATAGCGCAACCAACTGCCCGGCCCCGACAGCCCCCGACAGGCGGCCGCCCGCTGCATCCGTTGCACCTCGTCGATCACAATTTCCAGGTATTGCCCCGCCAAGAGGGCCGTTTCTCGCAAAGCGGCCGGCAGCGGCAAACTTTTCAAGGCGATCGCCAAACTATGGGGCGGCAGGGTCAACAACACCCCATTCATCAGCAACAGGCAAACCAGCGATCGCGCCATCAGGAAGCTGGCCCGTTCCCAACCGTGGGGCAAGGCCGCCAGGCTCAGAAACACCAGTTCCGCTCCCAACAGGCCCAGGAGCGATCGCGCCGGAACCCGCAACCAGCAAACCCAGGCGATCGCCAAACTGCCATAGACCGCCAACGGGGCCCAAGCACCCACCCGCAAGCAAGCAGCCCCCAATACCCAAATCAGAGCCAACCGCAACCGCAACACCACCAGGGCCGGGCCCGGAGTCGATCGCTCCGAACCCCATGTTGATTGGCGATTGGCATTCAGGCTGATTTCAATCACGACTCTTCAGCTCGCTTGGGTTGCACCAACTTGGCGATCCCGAAGGCTGCACCAAAGGAAACCACACTGCCCAATAACCCCGTAATGGTCGTGCCCAAGGGCCCTAAGCCTTCAATGCCATAGTCCGCAAAGGGTGTAGGCACGGTAATTCGCACCTCTTCCGCCAGCCGAATAAAGCCCAAATCTTCTGCCACCTTTTCCAAGCCATCGGGCCAGGAAGATGCCAACAAAGACAGTACCCCCGCCACCAACAGCACGCCGATCACCGGCCCTTGCCACTGTTCCAAACGCGGCTTGGCTCCCGGCAGCAGGTCGGGGCGAGCCTTGGTCAAATAGCCAATGACACCAGCGGTGATGATCCCTTCGCCCAAGCCAATCAGGATATGGACTCCGGCCATGGCGGGCACGGCGAGCTGAAAGGCCGCCGTCCCGGATAACACCAGCTCGATCGCACAGGCGATCGCCGCCACCACCACACTCAACCCCGCTGCAATTCCGGCCGCGAGCGGTAACCGTCGCTGGGATCCCCCGAGTAGGCGCTGAATCACCTGGGTCAAAATCCAGCCCGTCCAGACCCCAAAGACGGCCATATTCAGAATGTTGGCTCCCAGGGCCGTGATGCCGCCATCGGCAAACAACACCGCCTGAATCAGCAGGACTGTGGCGATCGAGAGGGTTCCCGCCCAGGGGTTACCCATCAACACGGCTGCTAGCGTTCCCCCCAGCAGGTGGCCGCTTGTGCCGCCAGCGACGGGGAAGTTCACCATCTGAGCTGCAAAGACGAAGGCTGTGGTTAGCCCCAAAATTGGCCCCTGTTTGAGGCCATAGGTCGATCGGGTTCGCGCCAGGGATAGGGCGATCGCCCCGATTGTGGCCGCCGATGTGACCGTTGCCACGGGCACTGAAACAAAACCGTCAGGAATATGCATGAAACCAGCCAGCGTTAATCACACAACAGATTGCCATTCCAAAAAAACAAGTTCAGCCCCAAAAAACAATCCCTACCGAGGGGATATGAATCGCCCGATGAAGTGGTGGGGTTGCTGCCCTTGGAGTTCTCAAATACCCATCTTCCAAACTTGCTCAATTGGCTTTTCAGAGCGATGCAGAAATCGGTCAAAAACCATCTGCCAATTCAATTTTTCCTGACTGAACCGATTGATTCTCGCTATTGATTTCTCAGCGAAATTATCCTTCTGCTCGAAAAATGAAGCGTTGGGAGGATGCTCAATTCAATGCATTGAGTCTTGATCAAGTCGTGATTGAGCCTTGATTGGGGTTACCTAGCGTGAAGTGATCTGGGTTTAGATTTGTTCGCAATGCCGCTTGAGGATTGCCACTGATCCATAGTGATGGATTGCATCCCTATCATGGCCCAGATTTTTCAAACCCCTCAAGAATTAACAATCTTTTAAAAGCCGATGAATCATCCCATTGGCTTGGCTACCATAGCCGCCGCCAAATAGATTAAAGTGATTCAAGATATGGTAAAGATTGTAAAGGTCTTTGCGGATTTCATAACCTGATTCCAGGGGATTCACTTCACCATAACCTTGATAAAAGCTGTTGGGAAAGCCGCCAAATAATTCAGTCATGGCCAAATCTGCCTCCCGATCGCCCCAATAGGTTGCCGGGTCAAAGATCACGGGTGTGCCATCCACCATCACCGCCGCATTACCCGACCACAAATCCCCATGGAGCAGGGCGGGTTGGGGCCGATGTCCCTTCAGCAAGCTGGGAATGGCGGCCAACAGGCGATCGGCCTCGGGGAAATGGCCGCCACGCCGCTGAGCCAACTGCAACTGAAACCCAATGCGCCGCTCTGTCCAAAAGGTGACCCAATCATCGGCCCAATCGTTGGGTTGGGGGGTGGAGCCGATCGTGTTGCCTCGCCACCACCCAAAAGCCCGCTGACCGGAGGCCGGCTGCCAACGGTGCAACTGCGCTAAATTTCGCCCCAATTGGGCCCAGGCTTCATGGTTGCCACGGCCCAACTCCAGCCACTCCAAAACCAAATAGGCGCGATCGCCCGCTTGGCCATAGCAGAGGGGTTGGGGCACTTTTATGGCTTGGGCGGCGGCTAGGTCTCGGAGGGCTGCGGCCTCGGCCGCGAACATTTCCAGACCGCTGGCCTGATTCAGCTTGACAAAGTAAACGGGAGCGTTGGCAGCGTCGCCAAAACTCAGGCGATAGGTTTGGTTAATGCAACCGCCACCGACCGATCGGGCCGTGGGCGACTCCGCTGAACCACCGCCCTGTTCCCGAATGGCTCGGGCGATCGTTGACCATAGTGCTGACAGGTTTTCCATCACAATGACCTAATTTAATGACTCAATTTTTAATGACCCAATTTGTAGTGCGTCGCTTGATTTGTAATTTGCAATTCTTGCGGGATTCAACCATTGTTTAAATAGCATTCAAATCAATAGCATTCAAACGAAATTGAGAGCGGGCTGTGCTGGATCTGGTAAAGCTTTCAAAACAAATGCAGGGCATGGGCCAACAGCTCACCCAGGAGTCGCGGGCGGCGCGCCAACGGTTGACGATCGCCCAAGAATTGCTGGCTCAAGTGCAACCGGAACAGGACTATTGGGTGGGGCAGCTTCACCAATGGCGCGATCGCCTGGAGTTTGTGGCGGCCGAGCCGATCGAACCCTTGGACAAGCGCGAACCCATTGGCTCCGCCCCGATCGCCCACAGCTTGATCGCCACCGATGGTTCCCAAATTGCCCCCAGCCACCACGAAATCGCCTACTGCTATTTGATCAACACCGGGCGCGTGGCCCTGCACTACGGCCAAAAGCGCTATCCCATGCTGGATAGTTTGCCGGAAATTTTTTACAAACCCGAAGACCTCTACATTTCCCGCCAGTGGGGAATCAGCACCGAAGATTGGATGGGCCATCGGCGCACCGTGGCCGAGGCGGAAGCCCTGGCGGATTTGGGCACAGACTTAGCCCACAGCATCACCACTGGCAACAGCAAGGACGCACCGCCCACGCTGGCCATGGTGGATGGCTCGCTGATCTATTGGTTTCTCGATCGAATGCCGAGCACAGCAGTCGATCGGATTTTGCCGCCGATCTTGGCCGCCTGGGAACGGTTGCGGTTATCGGGCATTCCCCTGGTCAGCTATCTAAGCGCTCCCCGCAGTGGCGAGGCGGCTAACTTTTTTCGGCTCAAAACCTGCAACCAAATCACGCCCGATTGCAAAACCCACTGTCCTGGGCGAGCTGATGAGGCCCCTTGCAACCGGCTGAAACCGCTGCGGGATGCGGCCCTCTGGTCGGTGTTGCTGGAGTCGGGTGAGCGAGGGCCCCTGTGGCGATCGAATGCTCGTGTACTGGAGGACTATGGCCGCCACCGAATCTATTTCTGTTACCTGCATGTGGGAACTGAGGTGGCGCGGGTCGAAATGCCGGAGTGGGTGGCGACCGATCGCGCCTTGTTGAACCAGTCCTTGAGTTTGATTCTCAGTCAAGTACAAAAGGGCTATGGTTACCCGATCGCCCTGGCCGAGGCCCACAACCAGGCGGTGGTGCGTGGGAGCGATCGCAGCCGGTTTTTCTCGTTGCTGGAGCGGGAAATGGTGAAGGCCGGCCTCAGCAACATTGGCACTTCCTACAAAGAAGCCCGCAAACGCAACAGCATCGCCTGAGGAATCCAAGAGCGATCCAAGAATGATCCAAGGCTGTCGCTCCTTGGCCATCGATCAATTAATCTCTCTGGCGTTCTGGATTTGGCGATCTCTAGACTTGGCGATTTCTGGATTTGGCGATTTGTTGATTAACCCTCATCTTTCTGGATTGCCAGGGAAAATCCGGAACCGCTTGGGGCATTTTTTGAAGGGGCCGGGCGATCGGGCGGGGACGGGATTGCCCAATCACGCTGGCACGGGGATCGATCGCCGCGCCAATTGGGCGAGTGGAATAGGGGAACTGTGGCGATCGCACCACTGGCCAAGGGCTTCCGGAATTTGGCAATTGCTCAGGGAATCTGAACCCAAGAGACGAGATTCAAATCCAATCGCTCCTTTCACACCCCCATCAGAGACGACCTATGGCTATGCTGCGCCCCCAAGGTATCTACCAATCCCGTTCGGCTCAAACCATTCTGGCTCTGCTGTTGGCTCTGCCGATGGTGCAAGGTGTTGCAACTCCGCTGATGGCCGCTGAAGCGGTGCGAGCCGCCGGCCCCGAGCCGATCGCCAGCACCCTGCCCAGCAATGCCCGCATCTTGCATGTGAACCCTGCCATGGGCACGGACACGGCCCCCAGCGGTAGCCAGCGGGCCCCCTTCCGCACCATCGCCTACGCCCTCAGCCAAGCTCAGCCGGGTGATGTGGTGCAGTTGGCCCCGGGAACCTATAGCGCCGCCACGGGTGAAACGTTTCCGCTGATGGTTCCGGAAGGGGTGACTCTGCGGGGTGACGAAGCTGCCGAGGGCAAAAACACGGTCATTCAAGGGGGCGGTAGCTTCATTAGCCCCAGCTTTGCTCGCCAGAACGCAGCGGTGCGGGTGCAACGCAATACTGTGCTGAGTGGCATCACCGTCACCAATGGCAACACGCGCGGCACGGGCGTTTGGGTGGAGTCTGCCAACCCAGTGATTCGCCGCAGTGTGTTTAAGGGCAATCACCGCGATGGCATTTTTGTGACCGGGAACGCTGCGCCGACGATTCAAAACTGCCTGTTCCATGAGAACAAGGGGAATGGCATTGCGCTGACGCGGGCGGCCGGTGGGGAAATTCGTGATAGCTGGTTCCAAGCAACGGGCTTTGGCCTGGCGATTGGGGGAACGGCCAATCCGTTGGTGGTGAACAACACGATCGTCAATAACCAGGATGGCGTGGTGATTTCTGACCAAGCGCGGCCGGTGTTGCGCAATAACTCGATCGAGAACAACGGGCGGGACGGCATTGTGGCGATTTTGCGCGCTCGCCCCGATCTGGGAACCAGCGCGGCTCCGGGCAACAACCGAATTATGGGGAATGGTCGCTTTGCGGTGAATAACGCCACGGGGAACGCCTTCAGCTCGATCGGCAACCAAATGGGCCGTAGTCGTGTCTTTGGCCTCTAGGCGATCGCGGCAAGACCGTTAATGCACTGAATATCAGCGTTCTGTGCTCAGGGGGTCTGCACTTAGCATTCGCTTTCGTTGCTTCCTTACACCGAACTGAGTCCGTAGCATGGCTGTTGAGGCTGGCTACGGACTTTTTGCGTGAATTCTTGTGGCGTGTCTTTGTGAAACAACTGAACAAAATGAGTCGTTGCTAAAAACCGCTACTCATCCACTTGCCAGAGTTCTTTGGCGTAGTCCTGATCGAGACCCTTCTTGGGCCGCAAGACGAGAATCAGCTTACCCAGGAGCGATCGCTCGGGTTCCGCGTCAAACCATTCAAAGGCTAAGTTCTCGTCACCATCAGCCACCGCAAAAAAGGCATCATCCCGCCAGGTGCGATCGGCTCGATCGATCACCAGCATCACTGATTCCGGGCGATCGTCCGGTAGGGCGGCCGGCAACTGTTCTGGCAAGGCCAACAGGGCGATCGGGTCTTCGGCATTGCGCAACACCTGCCAATTGGGCAGCGCCACCCAAGCCCCCTCACCCGAAAACCGCACCATGCCGAAGGGCCCTTCCGACTCAATCAGGGGCACGGCTCGCAAGGCCGCCACGGGCATTGGCAACTGGCCCGCCACCGCCAGCAGGCGCGGCTCTTCTTCGTCGGAATCAATCCGATAAACCGGCATTCGGGGGGCACTCTTGGGAGCCACCACCGTGAAGTCCATCAACAGCTTTTCCAGTTGGGCCCGGGCTTCCGGCGTTTGGGCAAACCGCAACCCCTTGGCAATCAGGCGCGATCGACTTTGCAGATCCGTTTGCTGCCGGGCCGATCTCCAACATTGCCAGGCCAGCGCATCCCCCGGCAATTCCGCAAATCCTTCCGGCTGCTGTTTCAGGTAGGTCAATTCCTTGAAGGCTTTCACCACCTCGCGGGCCTCATCAAAATCCAACCCCCGCTCCACTACCAGGGCCGCCGTCGAAAGGCGATCGTCTTCGGACAAAACCCGCATTTCATACAGAATGTCGCTGCCCTTGCGCCCAAAGTGCTCTTGCACCGGCTCCGGCGCATCCAGTTTCAGCAGGGTTTGGTAAACCTGGGATCCGACAATCACTTGGTTTTGTTGGATTGGCTCAAAGCCCGTGTCTTCAAAGATTTTTTGGGGCCCCAGGCCGCTTTGTTGCAGCTTTTGGCAGGCTTGGCCCCACTCGACCCACGATCCTTCCTTGCGCCGCAGTTGCAACAACAGGCGATCAACCTCCTCTGGAGCCAGGCCTGCCTTGGCCGCTTGAAAGGGTTGGGAGGGGTTGCGATGAAACGAATCAGTCATTCTGGAAACCTACAAGACAAACCTGGCCCTATGGGCCAGGTGGCGAGCGTCGGGCGGCCATGGACAGGGCGATCGCGCTGATGCCCATGCTAGGCCAATCGGGCGTATCAGCAGAACCAATCAGCCCCAGCCGATCGAAGACGGGGCCCGTTCTCGTACAACGATATACTAGGCACGGAAAGCCCGCTGAACATCTATGCCTAGCCTCTATCACTAGCGTATTTCGGGTGATTTTGAGCAATTTCTCTTGGAAATTTTGGCTCAATTTCCCCCACTGGCTTGCCGCGATCGCGCGGCCCGGCTTTCCTCCAGACCCGCTCATCGCGCTGAAGCTATGAACCAAGGAATCGACCTCCAAAGCAGCTTCGTGCAAGCGCTCGCCGACTTCGGACTGCCTGGCGATTTCGCCCGCGCCGTGTGGATTCCGCTGCCGCTGCTCCTGATGCTGATTACTGCCACCGTCGGCGTGCTCGTCGTCGTGTGGCTTGAACGGAAAATTTCCGCCGCTGCCCAACAGCGGATTGGTCCCGAATATGCGGGGCCCCTCGGCGTGTTGCAACCGGCCGCCGATGGTCTGAAATTGCTATTTAAAGAAGACATCGTGCCGGCCAAGGCGGATCCTTGGCTGTTCACGATCGGGCCGGCGCTGGTGGTGGTTCCCGTCTTTTTGTCTTACATCATTGTGCCCTTTGGCCAAAACGTGAACATCACCGACCTGGGGTTGGGGGTGTTCCTGTGGATTGCCCTCTCCAGCATTGCCCCGATCGGGTTGTTGATGTCGGGCTATTCATCCAACAACAAGTACTCCCTGCTGGGGGGCTTGCGGGCCGCTGCCCAATCGATTAGCTACGAAATTCCCCTGGCCTTGGCCGTGTTGGCGATCGTGATGATGTCCAACTCCCTGAGCACCGTAGACATCGTGGATCAGCAATCGGGCTACGGCATCCTGGGTTGGAACGTCTGGCGGCAACCGCTGGGCTTCCTGATCTTCTGGATCGCCGCCTTGGCGGAATGCGAACGGTTGCCCTTCGACTTGCCAGAAGCAGAAGAAGAACTGGTGGCCGGCTACCAAACCGAATATGCCGGGATGCGATTTGCCCTGTTCTATTTGGGGTCTTACGTGAACCTCACCCTGTCGGCGCTGCTGGTGGCAGTGTTGTACCTGGGGGGTTGGGAATCGCCCGTCTCGATCGAATGGTTGGCCGGAACCCTGGGCTTGGATCTGAGTGCCGCTTGGGTGCAAATCATCGCCGCCGCCCTCGGCATCGTGATGGTGCTGTTCAAGACCTATCTGCTGGTGTTCTTGGCGGTGTTGCTGCGCTGGACGGTTCCCCGGGTGCGGATTGACCAACTGTTGAACCTGGGTTGGAAGTTCCTGCTGCCGGTCGCTCTGGCTAACTTGCTGCTGACGGCGGCCCTGAAACTCAGCTTCCCGGACTTCTTCGGCGGCTAACGGGGCCCAAAACCCCAGCCCCGTCCGCTTTGCTTCGCCCCTTGCACCCGAACCGTTCCGAGATCCCCGAAGGGTTCGGATGGGGGCGATCGGGAAGCACCGCGCAACCGCAAAACGCGCAACAGCGAAATGATCCGGCGGGCTCGCCGCCCGCCCCAAGGTTGGACTGACTGAACGCGAACCAACGTTTGTTACCCGCAATCTTGTTAACAGAGAGGCAAACACCATGCTGAACTTCCTCAAGAAAGTCAGCGACTATGCTGGCGAGGCAGTCCAAGCGGCCAAATACATCGGCCAAGGCCTGTCGGTGACGTTCGACCACATGCAGCGCCGCCCCGTGACGGTGCAATATCCCTACGAAAAGCTCGTGCCCTCGGAGCGTTACCGGGGTCGAATTCACTACGAATTTGACAAGTGCATTGCCTGCGAAGTTTGCGTGCGGGTTTGCCCAATTAACCTGCCCGTGGTGGACTACGAATTTAATAAAGCCACCAAGAAGAAAGAACTGAAGAGCTACAGCATTGATTTCGGGGTTTGCATTTTCTGCGGTAATTGCGTGGAATATTGCCCCACCAATTGCCTGTCGATGACGGAAGAATACGAACTGGCGAGTTTCGATCGCCACGATTTGAACTTCGACAGCGTGGCCCTGGGTCGCTTGCCCTACAAGGTGACGAACGATCCGATGGTTACGCCGCTACGGGAGTTTGCCTACTTGCCTTCTGGGGTGATTGATCCCCACGATTTGCCCGCCGGATCCCAACGGGCCGGCAGTCGCCCGGAAGAAATTCTGGCCACCCTGGAAAAGGACAAGCCCGAGTCGTAAGACCCATCCAGTAGGGGCGCAACGCTTGCGCCCTCAGCCTTGGGATAAGTCCATCGATCGCGATTGAGAAGTAGGGAAATTACGGAGCGGAGGTAACGGTGAATTTAGGCGAAAGCGTACAACTGGGGTCGTTCGCAATTTTGGCCCTGATGATGTTGGGTTCGGCCCTGGGTGTGGTGCTGGCTGGCAACATCGTCTACTCGGCCTTTTTGCTGGGGCTAACCTTCATCAGCATGGCCGGTTTGTATTTGCTGCTAAATGCGGATTTCGTGGCGGCGGCGCAAATTCTGGTCTATGTGGGTGCGGTGAACGTGCTGATCCTGTTTGGGGTGATGCTCGTGAACAAGCGCGAAGACTACGTACCGGCGGCCGGGGCCCTGCTGCGGCAGGTGGTGACGGCGCTGGTTTGCGCGGGGTTGTTTGCCCTGTTGGCGGCGGTGGTGCTGACCAGTCCTTGGCAGTTGGCCACGGATTTCCAAACGGTGGAATCCTCGATCGTCACCTTGGCCAAGCATTTCTTTAGCGATTATCTGTTGCCCTTTGAAGTGGCTTCGGTGTTGCTGCTGATGGCGATGATTGGGGCGATCGTCCTGGCGCGTCGCGATCTGCTGGTGGATGACCCCACCACGGGCCAACCGACTGAAACGGAATTGGCGTTGCCGGAGCGGCCGAAAGAATTGGCCGCCACCGATCGCTAGTTGCCCACCCCCATCAGGCAAGGGCTGCCAACAGATCGCTAATCGATCGCTAGTTGCCCACTCAAACTAGACAAGGGGCTTAAGCCCCTTGCCCCAGCACTTCAAGGCAGTTTTCAGCAGGAGCGAGCAATGCAACTGGAATATTTTTTGCTATTAGCGGCGGCGCTATTTTGCACCGGAATTTTTGGCCTGGTCACCAGCCGAAACGCAATTCGGGTGTTGATGTCGATCGAGCTGATGCTCAACGCCGTGAATTTGAACCTGATGGCCTTTTCTAACTATCTCGATCCCCAAGGGATCAAGGGTCAGGTGTTCGCGGTGTTTGTGATTACGATCGCGGCGGCCGAAGCGGCTGTGGGTTTGGCGATCGTCCTGTCGATTTACCGCAACCGCGACACGATCGACATGGAGCAATTCAACCTTTTGAAGTGGTAAATCCAGTTGAATTGGTCACGATTGGTCAGTATTTGCAAGTATTTTCAAGTATTTTCAAGGGCTTGCCAATACTGGCAAATTTGCAAAGCAGCAGGGGCGCGATCGAGTCGTGTCCCTGTTGTTGTATGGAGCATGGCCTCAGCAGAACTCTAAAACACCGGCCCCGATCGACGACGCAGCACCTCCAGCAGCGTTTGGAAATGTTCCGGTAAGGGCGCTTCCGTATCAATCCATTCGTAGTTCAAGGGATGCTGAAACCGGAGTTTCCAAGCATGGAGCGCCTGCCCCGGTAAATTAACCCCAATGCTGCGGCCCGAGCCATAGACCGGATCCCCGACGATCGGGTGGCCCAGTTCGGCACTGTGGACACGGATTTGGTGGGTGCGACCCGTTTGCAGCTCAAAGCGAATTAGGGTGTAGTTGCCCAAGCGTTCTTCGATAAACCAATGGGTAATCGCCTTGCGGCCGCCCTTTTCAAC
Organism: Limnothrix sp. FACHB-881; assembly: GCF_014698135.1. Lineage (NCBI taxonomy): Bacteria > Bacillati > Cyanobacteriota > Cyanophyceae > Pseudanabaenales > Pseudanabaenaceae > Limnothrix > Limnothrix sp. FACHB-881. Next base: position 148,994 of record NZ_JACJSN010000007.1, on the reverse strand, counting down.
GGGGACGATCGCCTGTTTTTTGCGATCAACCGGATGCCGCCCGATCGGCAGATCCACCACCCCCCGATCGTCCCGAGGCGCACCATAGACAATCCCCAAATAGGTGCGTTGGGCCACCTTGTAGCGCAACTGGGCTTGTAGGTGTTGATTGGCCAAGTCGGTTTTGGCAAACATAATTGCACCCGTCGTGTCCCGATCGAGCCGATGCACCACCCCCGGCCGCTGCACGCCATTAATCGACGGCATTTCCATTCCCGGCAGGGTTTTGCAGTGGGCCAAGAGCGCATTCACCATCGTGCCGTCCGGATGCCCCGGAGCCGGATGCACCACCATGCCCGCCGGTTTGTTAATCACAATCACCTGCGAGTCTTCATACAAAATATCCAGCGGGATCGCCTGGGGTTCCAAGCTCAGGGGCCGATCGGGCGGAATGGTCACCACAATGCGATCGCCCGATTTCACCTCCCCATGCTTGTTGGTGCAGGACGCATCATTCACCTGCACTTGGCCCGCTTCAATCAGCTTTTGAAAGCGCGATCGAGACAAATTGGGCCACTGAGCCGCCAGGAAGCGATCGAGCCGCTCCGAGCGATCGGCTGTGCAAGCATAGGTCGCCAAGTTGCTTTCGTCCGCCGCTTCCAGTTCCGTGAAATCCATTCCAGGGTCTACTGACGGATCGAGCAACGGATCGAGCGATGAGTCTCGCGCTGGATTTCGCGCTGGATTTCGCGATAAATCCAGGGGATGATCCGTTTCGTCTGTTTCGTCCGTCCAAGGTTCACTCACCGGACTCGGAACGGGGGATGATGATTCTGATGGGCAGCCCAATGGTTCAACTCCGCAGCGCGATCGCGCTTGGCATTCTACTGCAAACGGTTGATCAAACAGTTTGCAAATCTATTTTTGGGTGATTGCCAGGTCATGACTGAGCCTGACATTTAACTCAACTTCTGAGCCATTGCCAGACGATTACTGAGCCTGACGCTCAACTTAACTTTCAACCTGACTTTTTGAGATTTCCCATGCGCCGTTCTGCTAAATCTTTTTCTCTCAATCGATTGGTACGTTGGATGATTCGGGCCAGCTATCACGATCGGGAATTTTTGAAACTGGCCGATGGCATTGAAGGGATCATCTCTCGGGCCCTGTCCCTAGCCACGATCATGGTGATCATCGTGGCAACAGTGGATTTAATTCTGTTGCTTTCTGGGCAATTATTCCGATCGCCCCTGGGCTTTTTTAACTCATCCCTGCAAGAGATCTTTGGCTCACTGCTCAGTATCCTCATTGCCCTAGAAATTCTAGAAAACATCACCGCCTATTTGCGCAAACATGTGGTGCAAGTGGAGTTGGTGGTGGCGACTTCTCTTACCGCCGTCGCCCGAAAAATCATCATCCTGGATCTATCCAAAATTGACGGTCTAGAGCTAATTGGGCTGGGTTTGGCCATCGTGGCCCTTTCCGCCAGCTATTGGCTCATTCGACAGGCCAACCAGCAACCGCCATCCATTAATCCCTATCATGCCGGCGATCACGATCCTGATGAATTCTTAGATGAACCAACCGATCGCCTACCCATCACAGATCGCCCCGCGCCGGCCGCCATGGTGGTAGATCAGATGGTTGCGGATCCGGTGACTCCCGACTTGGGCCCCGATGCACGTCCCGATCGCCCCGCAGACCCCTCCAGTCCGCCGCCGCCCTAGGTCTAAGGAGGCGTTTGATCGGTCGTGCCGGCCGCGAGCGATCGCCCACCGCGCTATCATCAATACGCATTAAATCCCTCGCTGAAAAACTCCGCGCCGATCGGGGCAGGTCTTGCCCATTTCCCGACCCGGCGCGATCGACCCGACTCACCCGAACGCGCCCTGCCCATGTTTGACGCTCTTGCCGAACGCTTTGAATCCGCCTGGAAAAAACTTCGTGGCCAGGACAAAATTTCCAGTGCCAACATCCAAGACGCGCTCAAGGACGTGCGGCGGGCACTGCTAGAAGCCGACGTGAACTTGCAAGTGGTCAAGCAGTTCATTGCCGATGTGGAAACCCGGGCCCAAGGGGCCGAAGTGGTTTCCGGCGTGAACCCCGGCCAGCAGTTCATCAAGGTGGTTTACGACGAACTAGCCGCTTTGATGGGTGAAAGCAACGAACCCCTCACCCAAGCGGAAACGGCCCCCACGATCGTGCTGATGGCTGGCTTGCAAGGGGCCGGGAAAACCACCGCCACCGCCAAGCTAGCCCTGCACCTGCGCAAGGAGAAGCGATCGACCCTGATGGTGGCCGCCGACGTGTACCGGCCCGCCGCGATCGACCAGCTCAAAACCCTCGGCAAACAAATCGACATCCCCGTTTTCGATCTGGGAGCCGAGATCAGCCCCGTGGAAATTGCCCGCCAAGGGGTCGAAAAAGCCAAGGCCGAAGGCTTTGACACCGTGTTGATTGACACCGCCGGTCGCCTGCAAATCGACGAGGCGATGATGGGCGAGCTGGTGCAAATCAAAGACACCGTGCAACCCCACGAAATCCTGTTGGTGGTGGATGCCATGATCGGTCAGGAAGCCGCCAACCTGACCAAAGCCTTTAATGATGCGGTGGGGATCACAGGTGCGATCCTGACCAAAATGGACGGCGACGCGCGGGGTGGGGCCGCCCTTTCGATTCGGCAAATTTCTGGCCAGCCGATCAAATTCATCGGAACCGGCGAGAAGGTCGAAGCCCTGCAACCGTTCTATCCCGATCGGATGGCCTCCCGCATTTTGGGCATGGGCGACGTGCTGACCCTGGTGGAAAAAGCCCAGGAAGCCGTGGACTTGTCCGATGCGGTCAAGATGCAGGAAAAAATCCTCACGGCCCAATTCGACTTTGACGATTTCCTGAAGCAAACCCGCCTAATGAAGAGCATGGGATCGCTCGCAGGCATGGTGAAGCTGATCCCCGGTTTGGGCGGCAAAATCAAAGCCGAACACCTGGAGGAAGGGGAGGCCCGCCTCAAGGTGGCCGAATCAGCCATTAAATCCATGACCTTGGAAGAGCGCCGCAACCCAGATTTGTTGGCCAGCACCCCCAGCCGCCGCCGCCGGATTGCTCGCGGTTCCGGCCTCAAGGAAGAGGACGTGAGCAGCCTGGTGTCCGACTTCCAAAAGATGCGCACCCTAATGCAGCAGTTGGGGTCGGGGCAAATGGGCTTCCCGGGCATGGGCGGCATGAACCCCTTTGGGGGCATGAATCCCTTTGGCGGTATGGGCGGTGGCATGGGCGGCATGGGTGGCGGTAACCCCATGGGCCTGGGTAATCCGATGGGGCAAATGCCTGCACCGGGTTTCCGAGGCTATAACAATCCCAATGCGGCCAAGAAAAAGAAAAAGCCCGGCAAGAAAAAGAAGGGGTTCTCGGATCTTTAGGCCTTGCCCGATCGGCCTAGGGCGATCGCCCCCCATTGCAACTGACCAAACCCCAACGGTGCTTACCTTCGGGGATGATTCACAATTTGCTTGACATCCCCAAGCAGAAAAATTAGCTTGGGGCTGTGGTTGCCGGCCAAAGCCGCTCGATTGCGCCTCAGTATTTCCAAACTTTTGAGAGACTAGGACGTTTTTATGCCTCGTCATCTGCCTGCGAAAGCGGATTCCGATCTGATTGATTTAACACCTGAAGAGGCAATCATTGCGATCGGGTTAATCACCATGATCGTTGATGAGTCCGTCGAAGACATCGAGGCCGAATTGCTGGCCGATGTTGCAGCGGAATTTGAACTGTTTGAAGACTATTCCGATGACGAACTCGTCGAGATAGTCGATAAAGTGGTTGCAGCCTCGGAAGCCTCCGATGTGCAGACCCTCCTGGGCAGTGCCTTAACAGTGGTCACCCAAAATGAAGATTTGGCAGAAATTGCCCTAATCACCGCCATTCTGATCGTGGCCGCCGATGGCGAAGTCCCCGAATCAGAAGAAGACTACTTGAACGAGTTGCAAACGGCGCTGGGCGTTTCTGACGAGCGTGCCAACGAAATCGTCGAGGCTCTCTTCAGCGATGAAGAGGACTTTGAGGAAGACGAGGAGGAAGAGGAAGCCTAGGGATTGGTTCCCCTCAGCTAGCCTTCCAACTCATCTCAACCCCTGCCTAGCAAAACTGGATGAACCGGGCCTGCTCTTCCCTCAGGGCAGGCTTTTTGCAATTTAGATGAAGACAAAGTTGATACCAGTTGCCTGAATTTCGGGAAATTCGCTGGGCTGAAGGGGTTGCCCCGAGGGCGGTTCAGGGAATTTTAAAGAAAAGTTGAGGAACTTCCCCAGTGACCCCACTTTATGGAAAACTGGTTTTCAGATAAAAAGGGGTCACCCAAATAAAGGCCCTTGTTCATTCAACCTGTGGGGATTTTGCCCCGTTAGGTATCAGCTCAATGGGGTTAATCGGCAGTAACCGGTTTGCTAACATTTGCCGATGTATGCTAGTACTCGCATGTAGCCTATTCAGCCCGAAAACCAAGGGGAATTGGCTTCATTGGACTCCGGTCAATGAATCGGGATCTAAATAGTGCTCGTGGGACTTTCCTGCGGGCATTGGTTGATACGCCTTGGTTGAGAGACCATCTCGACTGATGTATTTGTTAGCGTTTGCTAGCAAAAAAGTATCGGTCTAGCTCGTACTGTTTAAAGACCCTTCACCAATAGACTTCGCTCTCGGGCAAGCAGGGAATTATTCATACAAATAAATCCCGCCCTAAGTTTGAACAGGAGCGCTGCCCGGATGGGTGGCGCTCTCGTTTTGACTGGGATTTTGGAATTTAGCGATCTTCGATGATGGCCGCTCGATCGAGCAGCAGCAGATCCCGCAGGGCATCGGTGTCCAAATCTCCGAGCCAGGTTTCGCCGGTTCCCACAATCTGCTCCGCGAGGACTTTTTTGCTTTCGAGCAGGTCGTGAATTTTCTCTTCCAGTGTGCCGGTGCAGATGAATTTGTGAACCTGAACGTTGCGGGTTTGCCCAATCCGGAAGGCGCGATCGGTTGCTTGGTTTTCCACGGCGGGATTCCACCAGCGATCGAAGTGAAACACGTGGTTAGCCCGAGTCAGGTTCAAGCCCGTGCCGCCGGCCTTGAGAGACAGGATAAAGATGGGCGGTGATTGGGGATCGTTTTGGAAGCGTTCAACCATGGTGTCGCGCTGTTTTTGGGGAGTGCCACCATGCAGGAACAGCACGTCCCGTCCCAAATGCTGTTGCAAATAGGCTTGCATCCAATGGCCCCAACGGGCAAATTGGGTGAAAATCAAGGCCCGATCGCCCTCGGCCACCACTTCTTCGAGCATTTCGCCCAACCGCTGCAATTTGGGCGATTCGGTGGGAACCAGCTTCGGGGCCCGATCGCTCGGTTCCGGTTCCCCTTCGCCCCCCACCAGGGCGGGGTAGTTGCAGACCTGCTTCAGCTTCACCAACAGGGCCAAAATTTGCCCCCTTCGCTGGATCCCTTCGCTGGATTCGATCGCGGCTAGGGCTTCGTCCACCAAGGCTTGGTAGCGTTCCGCTTGGCTGGCGGAAAGGCCACAGAACAGGTTGAATTCTTGCTTTTCGGGCAGATCTTGAATGATGGTTTTGTCGGTTTTGAGGCGACGCAAAATAAAGGGCTGAACGAGCGATCGCAGGGTTTGCAGGGAAGCGCCATCCCCAAACCGCTCGATCGGGGTGGCAAACCGGCGCTGAAAGAAGGTCTGGGTTCCCAAATAGCCTGGATTCAGGAAGTCCATGATTGACCACAGTTCCGCCAGGCGGTTTTCCACGGGAGTTCCGGTCAGGGCAATGCGGAAGGGTACGGGACGCGGTTCCTCGCTGCTGTCGTCGTCGGCAACGGCCGCCAAGCGCTTCACGGCTTGGGATTGCTTGGATTCCGCATTCTTAATGTTTTGGGCTTCGTCCAGCACAATGCCACACCAAGGCACGGCCTGGAGGGTCATTTCATCCCGAAACACCAGGGAATAGCTGATCAGCACCACGTCCAGGTCTTCGGCGGCCCGTGCCAGGGCCTTGCCCTTCAAGCGGCGATCGCCATGGTGCAGCAACACACGCAAATCGGGGGCAAATTTCGCCAATTCCCGTTGCCAGTTCCCCAAAACGGAGGTGGGACAAACCAACAGGACGGGCCCAACCAGGGCCGCGCGATCGCGCAAATGCAACAGAAAGGCGATCGTGCTGGGGGTTTTACCCAAGCCCATGTCGTCCGCCAAACAGGCCCCCAGACCCCAACGCTCCAAAAAGGACAACCAAGCTACGCCGCGCTCTTGGTAGGGGCGCAGTTGACCTTGGAATTTCGGGGGCGTGATCACAGGTTCGATGGCCGCGCGATCGCCCAAGGCGTTCATTAACTCCGCCACTGCGCCCGAGGATTCAAATTGCACCACGGGCAACTTATCGATCGTGGCGTTCTCGCCGGTCGTGATCCGCAGGGCCTCATCTAGCGTGAGGTTTAGGTTTCCCTGGCGCTTGGCCAAAAAGTCCCGGGCAGCGCGTACTTCATGCGGCCGTAGTTCCACCCACTCGCCCCCAATTTCCACTAGGGGCATGGTGTCGAGGTCTGTCTTCGCCAGCAGGGTTTCAAAGTCCTGGGCACTGAGGGCCCGATCGCCCAAGGACAGTTCCCAGCGAAAGTTCAGCAAATTGCGCAGACCCAAGTTGGGGCGATCGGTGGCGAGGGGGTCGCCGGCCAGCAACCGCACTCCCAGGCGGTAACTGGTTTGATTCTGTAGGCTGGCGGGCAACAGGGCCCCCAAGCCGTTGTCTTGGAATCGTTGGGCATAGAGCCGCACGAATTGATAGGCTTCCACGGCCGATAGCTCGCAGCCGCTGGGCATGGGTAAATCCAAGGTGGCTTCCAGGGCAGGAAAAAGGCGCGCCGCCAACCCTAAACCCCGCAACAGGGTTTCCTGGGGCCGATTCACCACCCGATCGCCCGATCGCAGCCGCTCCACCGGGAATCGCCACACTTGCTGGGCTGGAATCCAAACCCCGGCTTGGTCGATCGACTGGAGGCCATATTCCAAATACCAGCGATCGGCCGAGGGTTGGGGCGGGTGCAACCGAAAAGCCGCACAGAACCCGGCAATGGTGGCCGGATCGATCGCCAGGGGAGTTAACCAGGTTTGCAAACTCCGCGCCAAGGGCACCAACTCTGTCAGGGCGCTTTGGCAAGTGCCATTGGCTTGGCCCAATGCGCTCAACCAATCGCGGGCCACGGGCGGCAACCCGATCGCGGTGGTCAGGCCACCTCGGGCCGCTCCCCGTCCCCCCACGCGCCGCTCACCGGGCAAGGGCAGCGTGGCCGCCGTGGCCCGCAGTCGAGCATCGACCATTTCGCCCAAAAAGTCCGACAGCAGCGCCGCTGGCACGGCCGGTAGTTGCATCGAAATGGGCTGAAACGTGCTGATCCGCACGGGGCCGCTAGAGCCTCGGAGCGATCGGGCATTACTGGCCGTGGCCCGCTGCTCCACCGGTCGCTCCAGGGTTTGGAAAAATCGGCAACTACTGGGCATCTGTTGCGTGAAGTGCTCCAGGCGCGATCGATCCACCGCCCCTTCCAACAGCGGTTGCCAGCGCGATCGGGCAACTCCCTCCGCCGTTGGTGCAAGGGTGGGCACTGCCTTGGCCCGGGCCACCAAATCCAGCCCCCAGCGGGCCGCATGGCTCCAAAAGCGCAAATCGCCCGCGATCGGCGTTTCATCGGCCGCCAAGGGCAACCCCTGCAACAAATCAGGCACCAGCGCCGCCGGAACCCAAAGCCCTTCCACCCACCAAAGATTAATTTCCAGGCGATCAAACTGTTCTGGCTCCACCGTCGCTCCCGCCAGCAGGGGAGTCCCATTGCCGCGCAATGTGGGCAGCCCGATCGCCCGCCACTTGGCAGACCAATCCTTCAACCGCTCGATCGCCCCCGGCTTCAAGCAACCGCTTTCCACCAATGTGGGCAACCAAGCTTTCAATTCCTTTGCCGAGAGCGATCGGGGGTGATCCGGCACCTGCCACTGGGTCGGCGGCTTCCCAACCGTCGGTTTCCAGGCCTCTGCCCACAGAAACAAAGCCTGCTCTCCCAGTTGCCAGCTACCATGTAAAACCGCCATGAGCGCCTCATCACCCCCGACTTAACAGAACAAAATCGCCATCAGCCCATTGCCTAACCCTCCCCGCTGAGCTGCAACAGGGAGTTCAAAACGTTAACGGAAAAGGCAGTGCTTAATTGTCGGATAAATTGGGGCCGATGCCGCATTTCGGGCGATCGGGAGTCTCATCGAGCGATCGGGCAATCGGGTTAATTCACCCCCACGACCCAACCCCTAGCACCGCGCGATCGCCCGGTTCACCAGAGCCGTTGCAGCCAGCACCCTGGGAAACCAGAAAAATTCTTCTTGCGATTTGTAGCCATTTGGGCCAATGCTGCTATACTCTTTAAGCGCCTTTTGGGGCAAGCCGGTGTAGCTCAGTGGTAGAGCACTCGATTCGTAATCGAGCGGTCAGGGGTTCAAATCCCCTCACCGGCTTTCAAATGTCAGCAAGCGTTAGGTTTAAAGAGTCTTTCAAGCAGTAGCTGAAATTTGCCGCTGTCCAAATCTTTGAGCTGTCAAGTTAGAGGAACCCTGCCCCGATCGCGCAGCTAGTAGCGTAGCTGCCTTAATTCGCTGGGTTAAATTATATGGCTGTTACCGCCACTATATGGCTGTTACCGCCACCAAATCGTTAGGCAGCAAGGGGCTTAAGCCCCTTGTTACTACGACTGGCTCCGCAACTTTGACCCAATGTATTAAGCCTGTCACGCAACTAGAAACACGGGAGAGATGGGCAGATTCAGTACAACGCCCATCTCCCCCGCCGCCATCACGATCGCGCAACCTGCGAACTAGACTGCCGCTGGCACTGGCGCTGGCTCATAGAGATACTCAAACCAGTTGCCGTCCAAATCACGACCGTAAAATGAAGCCGTGCCGTCCCGGTGTTCATGCACCTGCGTCACATAGACTCCCTTCGCTTGCAATTCCTCGTAGGCCGTTTCCATCTCAGCACGTTGGTCAAAAATGAAACCAAAGTGCGGCCCCGCTTGGTCATATTCCGGACTCAGCAGCGCCAACCCATCTTCACCCGCCTTCAGATAGGCCCAATCTCGATCTTGCCAGGCCACCTCCATTCCCAAGTCCTTGTAGAATTCCACGGCCTTGGCAATGTCCTGAACACAGATCGCCACATGTCCTAAGCGTTTCAGTTGCATCGTTCTGTTACCCACAATTTTTCAGGGGAAATTTTTTCAGTGAAATCACGCAAATCATCACGCAAATTAGGCCGCCACTGCTCCATAGCAGCCCATGACATCAGCACCAGGTTAATTTGACGTGGTGTTAATTTAGGGACGTTATTGAGCGAATTTGGCAACTTTGGGGCTGAATTAATTGAAAAATCCAAACCGCCACAATCACGGTTTGAATGACAGCCGTTTAGCATTTTGCTCTAGGATGGGGTGAGTCGTACCAACGCACCGATCGCTCATGAGATCATTCTCCAAAATACTCAGTGACTGCGAGGAATTTTCTTGGGCTGTGCTTTTTCCCCTGAAGCCAACCAGCCACCAGACAATTGACCTCAAGGGCTGGAAGTTTTGAGAGACAATCTCCAAGGTTGATAGGAAACTGGTAACGGATTCGGCGCAAGACATCAGGGAGTGCAAAGATTGATTAGTCATTGGTTACCCACAAGCCAGTTGCCCAATGGAGCATTGTTGTTGGGTTGATAAAAACCATGAGTAACGCAATCGTTCAGCCTGAATGAGCCAGCATGATCCAGAACTGGCTGAAATGATCTGGCTGAGGTTGAGGACTGAAACTTGGGATTGGAACAGTGTTGTTGATGGCTTTCACGACTAACTTAGTCTTCTGCTTTGCCATCTACAGACTATTGTAGCGGCGATCACTGGAGATGTTGTCAACCATGATCGACAACTCATTATGAGTATGACCAAAATCAAGATCTGAGTCATAACGAAATTAATGGATGAGTTGTGTAAGATTGCCCAGCGCCGTGAGCCAGATTGTGCCAATTGAAAGAAGAGGATCAGCCAAGATGGGGCTAATTCGCGGAGCTAATTCAAGGCTGTTCAGACTTACCCCTAGAGCAGGCTAGAAAATTCTCGAATGTTGTGAAATGATCATGATTTGATCATTTTCGTTTGATAACTTCAGTGTTTTTATAAGAGTACTCACTAAAAAGCTTGCCAGCGGGGTTTCCGTATTCACCAAGTTGGAGATTGATCCCTCAGGGCCATGCCAGAAAATTTCCTCAAGGCCATGCCAGAAAACTTCCATGACTCGCAATTGCGTTCATTTCTACTGCTGGCCTATCGACAACAGGCAACAGGTTACCTGAACGTGGAGCTGGATCACCATCGTTGGCAAATTTGGCTCTATCGTGGGCGGCTGGCCTGGTGTACGGGCAATCGCCATCGGTTGCGACGGTTGCAGCGGGCAATCAAGCTGCGCACGGAGTCGCAGGCGCGTGAGGGATGGAATGGGCTGGTGGCAGCCACAAAGCAGAATTTGAGTGATCCCCTTTGGGAGGTGCGCTGCCTGGAGCAGGCGCTGGTGGAGGAGTTGTTGGCGATCGAGCGGGCCCAAGCGATCGTGATGCAAGCGGCGATCGAGGTGTTTTTTGTGGTTGACCAACCCTCCGCGCGTTTTCAGTGGATTGCCCAGCCGATCGATCCCATTCACCCTAACCTGCCCCTCTCCTCTGCCTTGATGGGCGAAGCCCTCACCCGCGCCTACAATCTGCAGCGCCATTGGCAACGATTGCCCTTCAATCCACTGTGGGCCGATCGGGGCTGGATCTATCTCCCGGGCAATGAAACCGCCGCCGACACCTCCACCACCATGACCCTGGCTCCCCTGTTGGATGGTAAGCGCACCTTCTGGGACATTGTGGCCAAGCTGGATCCTAACTATGCCAACTTGGGGGGCGTGCTCAAGGTGTTTCAGCTCCTTTGGCAACGCAAACAGTTAGCCGTGATTGAGTTACCGGACTTGGAAATGAGCCACCAAGCGCCGCAGGCTAGTTTTTCCCTAAAGGTGGCTTGTGTGGATGATGATCCCAAAATCTGCGAAAAGATCGAAAAAATAGTGATTGGCAATGGTCACCAGTTTTTAGGCTGTTTTGAACCCTTGGCGGCGCTGCCCAAGGTGATTGAGGCCAAGCCCGATGTGGTGTTTTTGGATGTGGTGATGCCGGTGATCAATGGGCACGAGCTTTGTGCTCAGTTGCGGCGCGTGCAACAGCTTAGCCACACGTCGATCGTGATGCTGACGAGTGCGGATGGGTTGTTCGATCGGGCAAGGGCCAAACTTTCGGGCGCAAGCAGCTTTGTCAGCAAGCCGGTCACTCCTGACAAGGTGCTCGCCGCCCTCAAGCGCCATCAACACAACCAAGTGGTGGCCCACTAGCGCTCGACATGGCCGTTGGTTAACCCTTGGCTTCTGCCCAGAGTCAAGTTTCAGAATTGGGAAGCATTGGGAAACGACAAAAAAACGATCGCTCGGTCTTAATTTGCGATCGTTTCCTGTCTCCGACGGAGAGGGGGGGATTCGAACCCCCGTTGACGTTGCCGCCAAACTTGATTTCGAGTCAAGCGCATTCAACCGCTCTGCCACCTCTCCAGGTAAGCGAAGTTAATATTAGCAGCAATGCCGCAATTTGCAAATTGTTTTGCGCTGGTCTGCCGAAAGCTCTGATTGCGCTGGGGTTGGGTCTTTGGAAGATGTCGTTGATTAGCCCACGAACTCCCAGGCCCCAGCGGAGGACGGATCGTTGATTCTTGGGTATCCTGTTGTCCAGACCATCGATTGACAGCGATCGGGGTGGGCCCCAGGGCCGGCCCCTGTCGAGCCGTCATTGGGGCCACGCCACGGGGCTAATCCACCACAAATGCCATGCCGGTTTCAAAGCGGGTTTCACAACCAGACGATTACCTCGCACAGTTGCTTCAGCGGCTTTGGGCGATCGCCACAGGAGACACCAGCACCTACATTCTCAAGCGCACGTTGCAAGCCCTCTTAACCTTGCTGTTGGCTTCGGCCCTGTGCTTTGTGATTGTGGATCTGGCTCCCGGCAGCTATTTGGACACGATCGCCCAAAATCCGCAAATCAGCCGCGACACCCTCGCCCTCTACACCAAGCAATTTGGTTTGGATCGCCCCGCCCTTGAGCAATATTTGCGCTGGTTGGGTCAGGTGGTGTCCCAAGGGAACTTCGGCACGAGTTTTGTCTATCAACGATCGGTCACATCCCTGCTGGCGGAACGAATTCCCGCCACTCTCTACATGGCGGTGCTGTCGCTGCTGGCCACCTGGGCGATCGCCCTGCCGCTTGGGATTGTGGCCGCCATTCACCACAACCGCTGGGTCGATCGCGCCTTGCAGGTGATTAGCTATCTGGGGCAAGGCTTCCCCAGCTTCATCACGGCCCTGCTGTTGCTGTTTGTGGCCCAAAATCTCTCGCCCCTGTTGCCCGTGGGGGGCATGACCAGCCTGAATTTCAGTGAACTGTCCCCGATCGAGCAACTCTTAGACATTGGTTGGCATTCCATCTTGCCCACCATTGCCCTCAGCATCACTGGTTTTGCCGGTTTGCAGCGGTTGATGCGCGGTCAGCTTCTGGATGTGTTGCGCCAAGACTATATCCGCACTGCCCGGGCCAAGGGATTGCCCGAAGACCGCGTGATCTATGTCCATGCGCTGCGCAATGCGGTGAACCCGTTGATTACGCTCTTGGGCTTTGAATTTTCCAGCCTGCTGGGCGGTGCGTTCATCACGGAATATTTCTTCAACTGGCCGGGCTTGGGTCGGCTGATTTTGCAGGCGGTTCAAGTCCAAGACTTGTACTTAACGATGGCGAGTTTGATGATGGGTGCAGTGATGTTGATTTTGGGAAATTTGTTGGCGGATTTGTTGCTGAAATTTGTGGATCCACGGATCAATTTGCAATCCATGCAATAGGTTGGCAAACCATTGCCCAAAGCACGAATTGATTGCAGCTAGCTAAAAGCAAAATCAATGGCGGTGGTCTCCGGCCCGCCAGACCAAGGCCGATCGCCCAATCGGTATTTCGACTCAAGCTGTTTGAGCTTGGCGGTTATTAGGGATTGGGGGGTTGGGCTTTCGAGGGGGCGAAAAAACTGCTGCTGAAAAAATTGAGAAATGGCCGTTGCCACCGCTGGCCCCTCCACATCCAGGGGCAACACATGGCCCGATCGATCAAACCATTGCAATTCCACCGGGCCCGCCACCCGATCGCGCACCCACTCCGCCGCCTGGTAAGCAATGGTGCGATCGGCGTGGGAATGGGCCACAAACACCGGACAGGTGATCTGCTCCAGTCCTGCCTTGGCCCGTCGCGACAAGCGCCAGAGCACCCGCCCCGCCCGCGCATTTTCAAACTCATAGCAGGGGGCATAGAACCGGCGATTCAGACGCTTGGGAATTGAAAAATTAAGCCAGCCCAAATATCGCGCCAAGACGGCTCCTCGGAAGGGCAGTTGCAGCGCCGGAGCCGTTACCGCACAGGCATCGAGCAAACCTTCCGCCGCCAGAATCAGGGCGATCGCGCCGCCCATGGAATCACCGTACATGGCCACAAAGTCATATTGCTCCCGGGCCCGGCGCACTTCGTCTCGGGCCGCCGCCAACAGTCGATCGGGCGTGATCTTTGCAATTTCCCGTTCCTGAACGGGGCGATCGCGCCAGCCATGGCCCGGCAGCAAAGGCGCAACCACATCCAACCCCTGCTGGGCGATCGCCCGGGCCACAGGCCCCACCCCGTAGGGCATGGCAGTGAACCCATGGAGACAAATCACCACCCCGCGCGATCGGCCCTTGGTCGTCTCCTTGGCCGTGGTTAAAGCAGCCGCTAGCTGAAAAGGAACCGCATCCGGGTGCAATTGAGCGCGTTCTTGGGCCGACAGGGCCTCGAAACCGGAGAGGTAAGGACGGGCAGACAGGGGGGTGGCCATGGCAGTCACGGGCGATCAACAGCGGTTGAAAAACAGCGGTCAGCCATTGCACCAGCGGCGGGCAAGCCACCTTCAGCAAATTCACTGACTCTGGGTTCAACCTATCCTGTCCCTGCTCCCCGGCTCAAACCCCCACCAACCGCTTTCTGAAGCGCCCCGATCGCCCTCAACCAATCTTCCCCGCGCGATCGGGCAAATCACCCAGAATTCCTTTATTCACGGGCCATCGGACGGCGAGCGGCTAGCCCCCGCAGGCAAATACTCAAGGACAGTTTGGGAAATGGCACAGCTTCCTAGGATTGGGATCAGCCCAATTTTTCTAGGCCGATTATTGCCGCCTGCCACAAAAAACCGTTGCAAACCCGGTTGTTTGGCTGCCTTGGAGTCCACTGCCCATGGCTTTGGTTGCAACCCGTGAATATTAGTGGTGTTTCGTGAAAATCATCAAATATCGTTGCGAGATTGGGCAATTAGTGACTTTCTATACAGTTTCTAGGGTTTAGTCGCGCAATATGGTTTGAACCTTAAATAACTTCCCATCCAAGAAACGGATTCGAGGCCATTTTTTCTCGAATCCGCAGATTCGTTTATGGGTTTGTTGTGCATAAGGCAACGGCAACGAACAATAACGAACAATTCTGAATACCTTGCTATACCTATGGCTGACTTGTACTCACCTCGATCGGACGCAGACAAATCCCCCCATTCCCACTCCTGGTTAGCCAAGATTGGACGGCTTTCGCCCCCGCCGCGCCCCCATGTGCAGCGGGCAAGGCTGAAGTTGTTGGTGGCCTTTGGAATTCCTGTGTTGATGTCGATCGGGGCTGGCTTGTTGGTGGGCTGGTTTGCCGACCCGGCCGCGGCCCAAGGAGCCGCCGAAGCACCCAAAATCGACACGGGCGATACGGCTTGGATGCTGGTTTCCACGGCCTTGGTGCTGTTGATGACTCCGGGGCTAGCGTTTTTCTATGGGGGCTTGGTGCGATCGCGCAATGTGCTCAACACCATGATGATGAGCCTGATTGCGATGGCCGTGGTGGGCGTGACCTGGGTGCTGTGGGGATATAGCCTGAGTTTTGCACCCACGGTGATCAACCCCGGCGGGATACCTGCCTTTGAAGCTAATGCCTTGATTGGCAGCTTGAAATGGTTTGGCTTCCAAGGCGTGGGTCTCGATCCGGATCCGGTGGGCTACGGGGCAACGATCCCTCACCAGGTGTTTGCCCTCTATCAAATGATGTTCGCCATCATTACGGTGGCGCTGGTCTCTGGCTCGATCGCGGAGCGCTTGAGCTTCAAGGCCTATTTCTGGTTTGTGGTGTTGTGGTCAACGTTAATCTATTGCCCTTTGGCGCACTGGGTTTGGGGCAAAGGTTGGCTGGGCAACATGGGGGCCCTGGACTTCGCTGGGGGAACGGTGGTTCACATCAGCTCCGGTGTTTCGGCCCTGGTGGCGGCTTGGATGCTGGGTCCGCGTAAGGATTGGCAAATCAAGGCGATCGTGCCCCATAATGTGCCTTTTGTGCTGTTGGGAACAGGGTTGCTGTGGTTTGGTTGGTTTGGGTTTAATGCCGGCAGCGCCATTGCTGCTAACGGTCTCGCGGCGACGGCATTCACGGCCACCATGGTTTCCACGGCGGCGGCGGGGTTGACCTGGACGGTGGTGGAGTGGTTGTTGGGTCGCAAGCCAACGGCGATCGGGATTGCCAGTGGCTTTGTGGCAGGTTTGGTGGGTATTACGCCAGCGGCGGGTTTCGTTGATCCCCTGTCTGCCATGGCGATCGGGGTGATTACGGCCCTGTGCTGTTTAGGAGCCGTCACCCTGAAGGTGCGGCTGGGATTTGATGATGCTTTGGACACCTTCCCGGTGCATGGTGTGGGTGGCACGGTTGGAGCAATTCTGACGGGGGTGTTTGCCTCAAAGTCCGTGAACTCAGCCATCGACAGCGGATTGCTGTATGGCGGAACGAAAACCTTCACGGCTGGCGTGGTGGGAGTGCTGGCGGCCTATGCCACGGCTGCGATCGGGACATTTTTGATTCTGAAGGGCCTGTCTTGGGTGATGGATTTGCGGGTATCTCCAGAGGTGGAAGATCAGGGCTTGGATGTGCCTGAGCATGGCGAAGATGCCTACGGAGAGCCATAGGACGAGTGTTGAGCCAGCCCGACTGATATCAATGATCAATGGGCGATCGATCAGCATCGATCAGCGCAGAATCGATCAGCGCAGACAAGGGGCTTCAGCCCCTTGCCCCCGCGACGAGCTAGTAATGGGTGGAGGCTTCAAACCCCTTGGCAGATCCCCTCTTAAGTCTTGCGGTTCATTCAGTTATGGCAGCAGACGGCTGACGAAATTGCCCCAGACCGCTGCTGCTTGGCCGCTGTTGCCATCGGTGGGTTTGCGGGTGTCGTTGCCCAACCAAACCCCAGCCGTTAGGTTGCGGCCAGGCACATAGCCAATAAACCAAAGGTCGGCGCTGTCGTCCGTTGTGCCGGTTTTGCCCACGGCTCCGGGCACCTTGGCGGCCGATCGCCCCGTTCCTTGCACCACAACCCCCCGCAGCAGATCCGTCATGGTCTGGGCCACTTGGGGCGAGAGCACCGGTTGGTTAGCACCGGGCTGATCTGCTTGGGCATCGTACATGACGCGGCAGGTTTGTAGGTTTTGCGGGTCGGTGCAATCGCTGGTGTCCAGAACGCGAGTGATCGCCTTAGCGTGGTTAAAGCGGCCATTGTTGGCCACGGCCGCAAAGGCTCCGGTCATTTGCAGCAAGGTGGCTTCGCTTTCCCCCAGCACGAGGCCGGGAGTTTTGCGCAGGGGGCTGGTGACTCCCAAGCGCTGGGCCAAGCCAATCACCTCATCCAGCCCCACCGCTTCGGCCACCCGCAGGGCGATCGGGTTTTCGGACAGGGCCACGCCGCTGACCATGTTCAGGGAACCACTGCCCGATCGACAGCCTCGAAACCGTTGCCCCATCCAATTCACGGGGGCGCAACTGTAGGCGGTGTTGGGGCTGATGCCTTTTTCCAGGGCGGCCGCATAGGCAAATAGCTTGAAGGTGGAGCCGGGCTGGCGCAGGCCGTTGGCGGCGCGGTTAAATTGGCTGTCTTCAAAGCTGCGGCCGCCACTCATGGCCAGAATGGCCCCATCGGTGGGGTCGATCGCCACGATCGCCCCTTGACTGACTCCGGCCCGGCCGCCCTGGGTATCAATGAACTGTTGCAGGGCCCGATCGGCTTCGGTCTGGGCTGCTAAGTTCAAGCGGGTTTCAATTAAGAAATTGCCTTCGCGGGCCACGCCGGAACCAAAAAGCTGCTCCAATTCCTCAAAAACGTAGTTGAAAAAGTAGGGCGCACGGGTCGATCGCAAAATTTCCCGTGCTCGGGGACTCACCTCCACGCGCGATCGCCGGGCCCGCTTGAACTCCTCCAGGGTGACAGCGCCCTGATCCAACATCCGCTGCAAGACTAAATCTCGCCGTTGCACCGCTGTTTTGTAATTGCGGGCTGGGTTCCAGCGATTGGGGGCCGGCAAAATGCCCACCAACATCGCCGCTTCGCCCAGGTCTAGATCCCGCGCAGATTTTTCAAAATAAAATCGAGCGGCATCCTCAAAGCCGGCCAAGTTGCCGCCCAGGAACACTTGGTTCATGTAGGCCAGCAGCAGCCGATCTTTACCATAGAAACTTTCCAGCTTCAGGGCCACGATCGCCTCTTTGATTTTGCGACCGGCGGAATTATCTGACCCCACATAATCCCGGTAAAGGGTGCGGGCCAGTTGCTGGGAAAGGGTGCTGGCTCCCTGTTGCAATTCCCCTTCCCGCGCGTTCACCACCAAGGCCCGCAAAATCCCGATCGGGTCAACGCCAAAGTGCCAGTAGTAGCGTGCATCCTCCGAAGCCAGCAATGCTTTTTTGAGGTAGGGCGAAAATTCCCCCAGGTTCTTGGCTTCCTGGTGGGCCCGCCGCTCGATCGCCTGGAGCGGTTGCCCATCCCCCGCCACCACAATCACCGGGCCGCGCTGGGCCTGGGGCAGGGGCAAAATCTGAATGCCCTGCCATTGCCAAATCACCGCCAAACTCACCAGCCCGATCGCCCCGGCTAACCCCGACAGTCCATAGCGCAGGACTTGCACCAGCGGCGTTGGCGGATCCACATATTGCAGCCGCACCGAGTCCGCCAGCTCCGGCGGCCCCAACACGACCATTTCCCGGTGGCGCAAAATTTGCCCATTGATCCGTTTTTTGCCGCTGAATGTGCCGTTGGTGGAGTCGCGGTCTTCAATGGCAAAGGTGCTGCCCAAAAAACTGGGAACCCGCCGCAAGCCTGCGTGGGTGGTGCTGACCACGGGGCTGTTGAGGGGGATGTCGTTGGCCTTGCTCGATCGCCCCAAAAGGTAATAGTCCCCCAACAGGGGATAGTCTCGGGGGGCGCTGCCCGCCTCATAGATCACGATGCGGGGCGGGTTGGCATTAGCCGCCAATTTCAGCCGGGCCAATTGCACCCGCGAAAGCTGGGTCACCGTTTGGCGCAGGCGGCCCAGGATGGTTTTGGCGGGTTGAGGCGGAGGCGGCGTAGGATTTGGGCCCATAGGGCGATCGGGATCAAAACGACAGAATGGCCATCATTATTTCAACACGATCCTAGGAAAGCGCGTAGCGATCGCCGGCCACTGTTCACCCATCCTCGGGTCGATCGAGATCATTCCCAGCACCAACGTCCCAACACCCGATCCCAAACGCCAGATCCCAAACGCCAGATCCCAAACATTTCGGAAACTCTCAAAAACTTCCAAAGTTTTCAGAACATTCGGAATTTTCAGCTTTTCGAGAAATTCAAGGTTTTTTAGAGTTGCCGAAATCTTGTCAAGAGAACTTGAGAAACGCAAGGATTTGAAACGAATTCGAGAAAAATTGTTGAGAAACATCGACAACTATGGACGCTCCGATTTAGCCCCCCTTAGGCTGGGGAGATAGTGTTCAATCTGGCAATCCGCAGGCCATCGAATCGAACCATGAACCCACAACGCTATCAGTTTCGCTGCACCCTGACCTTTGGGGACATCTACGGCCAGATCATGGCTTGGTTGATCGTGATTTTCCTGAGCCTGGCCAGCGCGCTCGCCCTGTTGGGAGCCAGCAAGCCCCTGTACGCCCTGTCCATGGTTGGGTTGATTTTGGTGCTATCCTTGCCTTTCCTGTTGTTCGCCTTTGTCACCACCCTGCTGAACCACATTGAATTTGTGGCGGTGGACGCGGCGGCGGACTTGGCCACTGGTGGCGGCTACGAACCCACCCAACCGGCCCAGGCTCTTTAGGACAATTGGGGGGCCTGCCCATGAATGAGTCGCTAAACGAGTTAATTCACGATGTTCTGATCGTGGGGGGCGGGCTGGCCGGCTGTCGGGCAGCCCTGGAAATTGCCCGCCAAAATCCCAAACTCAGCATCGGATTGGTGGCCAAAACCCACCCGATTCGATCGCACTCGGTGGCCGCCCAAGGGGGAATGGCCGCCGTGTTGAACAACGTGGATCCCGAAGACACCTGGCAAGCCCACGCCTTCGATACGGTAAAGGGATCCGACTACCTCGCGGATCAAGACGCGGTGGCCATCCTCACCCAAGAAGCCCCGGAAGTGGTGGTGGACTTGGAACGTTTGGGGGTGTTGTTCTCGCGCCTGGAAGATGGGCGCGTTGCCCAGCGGGCCTTCGGGGGCCATTCCCACCGGCGCACTTGCTACGCGGCTGACAAAACGGGCCATGCCATCTTGCATGAGCTGGTAATGAATCTGAAGCGAATGGGGGTCACGCTCTACGAAGAGTGGTATGTGATGCGCCTGATCGTGGAAGAGGGCGAGGCCAAGGGCCTGGTGATGTTTAATCTGCGGGATTCCCAGCCAGTGCTGGCCCGGGCCCGGGCTGTGATGTTGGCCACGGGGGGCTATGGCCGCGCCTTCAACACCACCTCTAACGATTACGCCTCCACGGGAGACGGGCTGGCCATGGCTGCTCGGGCGGGCATTCCCCTGGAGGATATGGAGTTTGTGCAGTTTCACCCCACGGGGCTTTATCCGGTGGGGGTGTTGGTGTCGGAGGCGGTGCGGGGTGAGGGGGCTTACCTGCGCAATGCGGCGGGCGATCGATTCATGGCGGACTATGCCCCCAGCCGCATGGAGTTGGCTCCTCGGGATATCACTTCCCGGGCGATCGTTAAGGAACTGCTAGCGGGGCGAGGCATTCATCTCGATGGCAGCGCGGGTGGCCCCTTTGTGCATCTGGACTTGCGACATTTGGGCGAAGCAACGATCATGAGCCGCGTTCCCTTTTGTTGGGAAGAGGCCCATCGCCTGCTGGGGGTGAATGCGGTGGAGGAACCGATTCCGGTGCGCCCAACGATTCATTACTCCATGGGCGGTATTCCCACCGATGTGAATGGGCGGGTTCGCAGCAGTAGCACCGGGTTTGTGGAAGCTTGTTTTGCGGCGGGCGAGGCGGCCTGCGTATCGGTGCATGGGGCCAATCGCCTGGGCAGTAATTCCCTATTGGAATGCATTGTGTTTGGCCGGCGCACGGGCCGGGCGATCGCCCAATATTTAGACAGCGGGCGCAAGTTGCCATCCTTGGACGGATCGCGCTACCTGGCGGAAGCCCGGGCCCAACTCCAGACTCTGTTGGGGCATTCAGGGCCAGAGCGGATCGCCCAAGTGCGCCAAGATTTCCAAGACACCATGACCCAATATTGCGGGGTGTTTCGGACAGCGGACTTGATGCAAACGGGGCTGGAAAAGCTGCGGGAAATTGCCCAGCGCATCGAAAATACGAGGCTGGACGATCGGGGAACCTGTTGGAATACGGAACTGATTGAGGCGCTGGAGCTGCGATCGCTCTTTACGGTGGGGCAAACCATTTTGACCGCTGCTGAACGTCGCCAAGAAAGTCGTGGGGCCCACTGCCGTGAGGACTACCCCGATCGCAATGATCAGGACTATCTCAAACATACGCTGGCCTATTGGTCGCCCTCGGGCATTGATTTGCAATATATGCCGGTGACCTTAGGCCTGTTTGAACCCCAGGCTCGCCAGTATTAATCTCCCAATTCATCTCCCAACTCAACCCCTGCTGGGTTCAGTGGCCTTGAAATAATCTGGTTTTGGGTTGGAATTCGCCCCTAGGATTTACATTTGGCTCCTAGGTTGAGGGGAATTTGAATCAAAAACTCAGTTCCTTCACCCACCTGCGAAAAGCATTCCAGTCTGCCCTGGTGTTTTTCCACAACAATTTGGTAACTGATGGACATGCCCATCCCGGTTCCTTTCCCGATCGGCTTGGTGGTGAAAAAGGGGTCAAAAATGCGCCGTTGGATGTCTAGGGGAATGCCGGGGCCATTATCAGCAATGCCTACCACTAGCCATTTAGATCGAGTGCTGGACTTGCTATCACTTAGCGAAGATCCGGTGGGATTGGTGGAGGGCAGTTCTATTTCTTGAATTCGAGTCCGAATCCGAATCCACTGACGCTGGACTTGCAAGTCTTGATAATCGCGGTTAGCGGTGGCTTCCTCAAGGGCATCAATGGCATTGCTCAGAATGTTCATGATCACTTGATTGAATTGACCGGGATAGCACTCGATCGGGGGCAGGTTTCCATATTCGCGAAGGATATCGATCGCGGGGCGATTAGCCTTGGCTTTTAAACGGTGCTTAAGGATTGTGATTGTGCTGTCGATGCCTTCGTGCAAATCTACGGCCTTTAATTCCGCTTCATCCAACCGTGAAAAATTGCGCAGTGATAACACAATCTCGCGAATGCGATCGCTCCCCACTTTCATGGAAGCCAAAATTTTCGTCAAATCTTCCTCTAAAAAATCCAGTTCGATCGCCTCTTGTTCCTCCTGAATTTCTACAACTGGCTCGGGATAGTACTTCGCGTATAACTGCAATAGTCTCAACAAATCCTGAGCGTAGGTACGTACATGCTCCAGATTGCCGTAGATAAAATTCACCGGGTTATTAATTTCATGGGCAACCCCCGCCACTAATTGACCCAAACTGGACATTTTTTCGGACTGCACCAGTTGCAATTGGGTTCTTTGTAATTCACTCAGAGTGCGTTCCAGGCGATCGCGGGCTTCTGTCATGGCGGCCATTTGGGACAGGCTCGTCCAACAGGCGATCGCCACCCCCAAAAATGCCACCGTAATTAACACAATGCTGAACACGGCTCCGTGGCTGCCGAAGGAAAATCGATCCAACCCAGCCCGCGCGAACCAACCAATGCTGACCGCGCCACAAAGCAGCAGAATCAGCACCGTGACCTGAAACACCACCCAATCGCGTTGGATGTTGATGGGCCTTGGGCGGTAGCGGTGACTCCACCAGGCCGGCTGACAGAGGGCGATCGGGCAATTTCCCACCCCCTGGGCCGCCACGCCGACCGCTATGGGCAACAGCAAGCCAATCAGCCAATCTTGCCAGCCCCAAGCCAAGCCACCCACCACAAACACGATCGCCTCCATGACCAAAAACAGCAGCGACCATCGGGGCCAGCGCACTTCCGGGCGTTTCCGTTGCAGCCACAGCCCCAAATGGATGCCCATCATGGCGCTGAGGTAACCCGTCCCGGTAACCATCACCACCCGCGACACATTGCCCCAAGCCAAACAGAGCAAACTCACCCCCAAGGTGAACAACAGGCCCGGCTCCAAAACTCCGCGCGGCGAAACCACCGAAAACAGGGCCGGGAGATGGCGGTCTTGGGCTAACTGGTAAAGCACCCGGGGACAGTTGGAAACGGCCGTGGCGGAACTCAGCAGGCAACCGGAAGCAATCAAAAACGTCACCAGCCCGGGCGTGAGGCTGCCCCAAAATGGCCCCGCCGCCGCCATTAGGTGCAAATAGGCGCTGTCACCTAGCCGGGGAGAAATGGCCAACCGCGCCAACAACCACGACCCCAGGACATAAACAATGGGTAGCGCGATCGCAGCGGCCACCAAGCAATCCAGAGTGCGGCGGGGTTTGCGACTGTCAGCCACAAAAGAGGAAGCCGTTTCACAGCCATAGACCGCATAAATGGCCACAAAAAACCATTTGGCCCAATCTGTGAAATCTAGGTTGAAAGGAATCGGTGCAAACAGCCCTGGACTTTGAGGCGAAAAACTCAACCAACTAAAGCCTTGAAGGCAAAAAACTAATAAGCAGCTAATAGCAGGAATGACAAAAAAGGCATGTAAAATTCCGACGGTTCGGGAGTTGCTGAAGGTGACAATATAAGGCAGCAGGGTGAATAAAATCCGGAAAGCGGTGACTGGACAATCCACCCCCAGCGGTTCCAAGCTGACCTGAATTAGGTCAGTCAAAATGATGGCATTCATGGGCGGAACCGAGACCCAACCCAGCCAATAGCCGATCGCGCTGTAGCGGGCTAAAAATGGGAACTTATGGAGTAACTGAGTGGCATAGTTTGGCGTTCCGCCCGATCGATCTTGGTCATGAACTCCGAGTTGCCTGACTTGCAAATTCAGCAAAGTACCAATCACGGCTCCCGGAATCCAAACCCACAGGGAGCCAATCCCCAAGGCCGCATTCATTGCCGGTGCGGTTCCCAGCCAAAGCAACAAACCGCTGAAACCAAAACCCCAAGTTTCAATGGAACCCAAAGTGCGGGGCAATTTAAATGCAAACCGGGAGGACTGAGACATGGATCACAAAAATTCCGTAGACACTGAAAGTTTTCGCCATTGCAAAAACTGACAAAAGTGAATAAAAGGCGATTTTTAATGCCCTAAATGAAGAATAGTTTATGAACTAATGTGAGCCTTGTGATGTCCCTTTAATGGTAATTAAAAATTAAAAGTGGCTAAAAAATTGTGACTATGGTAACCAAAAAGGTTTATCCAACAGTTCATAAAATAATTTAACTACTCCTTAGTTTAACGCTAATAGATGATTTACTGACAATCAAAGTTTAAACAAAGCTCCAAAATCAGGCCTTAAGTTGATTGAAATCCTCAGCCTTCAAGAGCTTGCTTTGAATCTCCGTATTTTTTGAGACCTGTTTGGTGGTAAAACGCACCTGAATCAGAGAACTGAATTTGAAATGAAGCATTGGTTGAAAGACTGATTAATGGTTCAGTGGTAGTGATGGATAAATGCAAGGGCGCTAGATGTCAACATAAAAAAATGAGGATGAATATCAAAATCACCAATTCTCTACGTTGATGTTTTGGAGCTAATCGCAATCTGTAAAACCTCAATTATTTTAGATATAAATATGATTAGAAGTTGTTTTCTGAAAAATGATTAGTGAGCTGAACATGATCTTAAGATTAGTCAAAATTCATTTTGATTGATGCTTAAGCTGATTGATGTCTTGAGACTCGCTATCAAAACAAAGATTGATTAAAGAAAGAGCTAAATGGGGGGCAACTTGACCTGCCAAGGGAGTTAATCGGCTTAAGACCTCGTAATCAATCGAAAATTGATCACTAATTCGTGATTTGGATTGAATATTCCTAAAAATCTCTGAATTTGTTGAATTTTTGATAGATTTTTGAGAATTTCTATGGATCAATCATCTTGAAAACTCAGTAGCCTTGACTGGGTAACGTCAAAATGATTGTCTGATCGAGGCTATTAGAAAACAAATATTGAGTATCAACCTGCTGGAGCGAGCTGTGCGGCTGAGATGTTGAAACTTTGATATGAGAAATAGAGCTGTGAAATTAGTTAATGATGAAATAGGGTATTGAAAATCTGATCGGTCTGACCTTGTTTTGGGTATTTTTAAGTCAAGTTAACGTAGCGAGTGAATGGTGTTTGAGCCACGACCAATTGCGTTGGCTAGGCTGTGAGAAAAATAGGCATGGAAAACCAAAAGGTTGCCGTGAAATTACTGGGTTATGGGGAGATGGTGAATGCTGAATGAGCAAACCCCAAATACTGAGGTTCGGGCCGAGGGGCGCACAGAAGCAGGCGCGGAGGCACAACCAGTGACAGCAGGGCCGATCGACAATGGGACGGTCACGATCGTGTACAGCGATGAGTTTTTGCTACATGACACGGGCTGGGGCCACCCGGAACGGCCCGATCGCCTGAGGGCAATTGTGGCGGCCTTGCAAACGGCTCCCTTTGCCGATCGGCTCCGTTGGCACAGTCCCCAGTTAGTGCCCGCCAGCGATGCTCCGATCGACCCGCTCACCCAAGCCCTGCGCCGGGCCCACGAACCGGACTATATCAATCACGTGCGATTGCTGGCCAATCGGGGGGGTGGGCAACTGGAGGTTGACACGCCCATTTCTGCCCGGAGCTACGAGGTGGCTCGCTTGGCTGTGCAGGCTTGGTTGGATGGCATGGACGAGGCGATCGCAACGGGACAACCCGTGTTTGTGGCGGCGCGACCACCGGGTCACCATGCCCTGCGCCATCGGGGGATGGGGTTTTGCTTGTTTGCGAATGCGGCGATCACGGCCTTGACGGCCTTGGAGGCGGGCCAGGCACAGCGGGTGGCGATCGTGGATTGGGATGTGCATCACGGCAACGGCACTGAGGCGATCGTGCGAGACCATTCCCAAATTGCCTACTGTTCCATTCACCAATCACCGGCCTATCCGGGCACGGGTCGCCCCGGAGTTGCCGATCAAGATCATCAACTGTTGAATTTGCCCGTGCCCCCGGGAGCCGACGGCAGCACCTATCAGGCCTTGGTTGAGGCGCAATTGTTGCCGTTCTTGCGGAACTTTGATCCCGATTTGTTGATCATTAGCGCGGGGTACGATGCCAATCGAGACGATCCGTTGGCGCAAATCCATCTCCAACCGGAGGATTATGGATGGCTGACGCGATCGCTCCTGGGTATTAGCCGCCGAACGGTGCTGGGGTTGGAGGGTGGCTACGATCTCAACAGTCTGGCGCGATCGGTCTATGAAACGATCCTGGCCTGTCTCTCGTCCTAACGAACAGCCAAGCGCTAGGATATGGCGTAGGGATGCTTGGCCACCCGGAGCGCTGAAAGCTAACCCCGTAGCCTAGAATGGGGGAAGCAGTCGAGCAATCTTGACCCGCTTGCTCGATCGTCAGCCGACAACTCAAGCAAATTGCCATCATGGCCAGCATGGAAGTTGGATTGGGGATCGACTGGGCCAAATTCCCCCGATCCTGTGGTTGTCATTAGCGCTGAATGGTTGCTTGGCAGCGCCAGTGAAGCCACTGCCCCCCAATCAAACTTTGAAACTGCAACTCCACTCAATTGCAGGGGCCAGTTCACCACCTTAGAAGAGGCAAGCTATGCTACACCGCAAGATTTATCAGCTCTGCTGTGACGGACAGGAAGTGTGCATATTCCTGCGCGATCAGCAGCGCTGGATCGAGCGCGCACAAATCCTTGACATTGAAGGCGACCTCGTGACCCTGCGCTACGAAACCGAAGAGGACGACGAAACCTGTGCTTGGGAAGAAATGGTGCGCCTCGAAAGTATCGGTTCGGTGACGCGCAAGCTTGCTTCGGTGTCTCGGCGCAGTGTCTTAGATCTGCCCGTAGCGGAAGAATGCCCGGAAGCGGAGCAAATTCGCAATCACTTGGATAAGAAGGACGCGGACAAGTAGCAGGGCGGGGAGGAAATTGTCTGGGAAATTTCCCGGTTTTTCTGTCCACAGCTAGCCCTAACAATGGGGTTCGATTCCGGTAATTGAATCCAGCCCAATCAAGCTGAGTATCAAGCTGA
The DNA here is from genome assembly GCF_014698135.1 of Limnothrix sp. FACHB-881. Taxonomy (NCBI): domain Bacteria; kingdom Bacillati; phylum Cyanobacteriota; class Cyanophyceae; order Pseudanabaenales; family Pseudanabaenaceae; genus Limnothrix; species Limnothrix sp. FACHB-881. The sequence goes on along the minus strand of NZ_JACJSN010000007.1, from coordinate 122,256 downwards.
ATAACGAAATGGGAACGGCTGCTAACCAGTCGTTCCCATTTTTTGGGCCCCTCAATTGGTCAGCAAATGGGGGCCTAGTGGGCCGGGCGGGTTTCAGCCGGTGTTTTTGAATGCTGATTTCTGAATGCTGATTTCTGAATGCTGGTTTCTGGTCTGCTCAGTTTCCAGGTCGTGCGGTCAAAAAGACTCTAAGCAAAGGTCATCGGCCTAGGTGTTAGTTGGGAGCAGCACTGGTTGCAGCATTGGGAAACAGTCGATCGCGCCCTTGGTCGATCAGGGTTTGGATGATGGTGCTTTGGCGGGTTTGCTCGAAGACGCGCCGCAGAATGGTGCTCAGGCGATCGGGACTGAGCCAGTTTTCGCCCTCCGGTTGGCCGGCCCATTCCGCTTCCACATGGGCTTGAAACAGTTCCACTAGGCTCAGACCCGCCACTCGGGTTAGGTAGGCCGCACTGAGACCCTGAATTGCACCGCCGGCCAGGTAGGTGAGGGCGCTGGTTTTGAGGGCGGTGGCGATCGCCTGGCTGCCCAGTTCCACCAACCCGAGCTTGAGCATGACTTCCCCGAGGGTTTGGGCGATCGCCTGGGCCCGATCGAGGGAAAACCGTTGCTGATAAATCTGGCCCAAGTCCATCACCAATTGGCCATTAATTGCCGCCGTGGCCAGCAAGTCTAGGCCGGGCAGCGGATTGGCAAAGGCCGTGGCAGCGGCAATCCATTGACTTTGCTCGATCGCTCCGATGGCGCGATCGCGTCGATCGGCTTTGAGGGTGGTTTGCCACTGCTGCGTCATTTGCCGAGTTCGCCGCAGGGTGGTGCGCCACCGCCAGTGATCGCCCTCTGCCATGAGCGTGTTTTGCAAGCCGGTGACCAAGGCTCCCAAGTCCGGCTCCGGCTGCTCCAAGAATTCTTGCACCGTACCATCGGCCGCATGTTTCCGGACTTTGATCGCGGCTGGTGCGGCGGCGGTGGGGATGATGGCGGTGGGGGCTAGTTGCCCATGGAGCCGATGTTGAATGGTGGTTAACACGGTGTCGCGATCGGCGGGCAGGTAGCGATCGGCCTTGTTGAAGACCACGATCGGGGCCTGCTCGTGGGCCAACAGCCATTCCAAAATTTCGTATTCCGTTTCGGTAATGTCGCCCGCTGTCACAAACAGGGCCCGATCGGCCTGGAGGGCCAAGTCCAGCGTGATCGGATCTTGGGTTTCGCCCCCCACAAACAGGCTGGGCAGTTCTCGGTAGTCGATCGCCAGGGCCGCCGCGCCCAAGCTGTTGGCCAACGCCGATTTGCCAACGGCGGGGCCCCCCAGAATCGCCAGGGCCAGGCGCGATCGATCTAAATCTTGGGTCAGGCGATCGAGTTGGGCTTGCCAATCTTGAGCTGCAAAAGTGGGTAGTTCTGCCGCCACCAAATTCAATAGACCCTGGGCCCGCGCGATCGCCCGTTCCGCAGCAGCTCGATCAAGGGTGCTCGGCTCCGTCACCGGGGCCACCGGGAGCGGTCGTCGTCGCGTTAACCACAGGCCCGCGCCCACGGCCACGGCTCCGGCCGGCAGCCAACTGCCCAGCCCATGGAGCGCTTGGTTCAGCACCTCCAGCGCCAACCACACCCCGGCAACCCCCGCACCCAGCAGCCAAAGGGGTTTATCAGTCAGGGATTTGGAGAGGGGCAGCGCCATGAATCTGGCTCCTTTGAAGAAGTAGGCAAGGGGGGAAGGACGGCGGCCATGGCGATCGCGCGGCGGCCGTGCAACCGAATTTTAGCGGACGAGTTTTCCGGTCGTTGCGATCAATTAAGAATCTCTACGTTTCGGGCGCGTTGGGGCCGATCGGGTCGGTGGGTGGGTTCCGGGAGCGGGACGCTGGGCCGATCGGGCCACCACCACCACCGCCGCCACCGTCCAGCCGCCCGCCCGCAGGCTGTTGCTGGCCGCTTGAACCGTGGCCCCGGAGGTGTAGATATCATCCAGCAAAATCACCGATCGGGGGCGTTGTTGCCCCAAACCCGGCCCCAAGGCAAAGGCCCCCTGCACATTGGCTGCCCGATCGCCCTGGCCTAAGCCAAATTGCGCTTGGGTATCCCGAATCCGTTGCAGGCCATTGGGGATCAGACGATGGCCGGTTACATCACAAAAGTGCTTGGCCAACAATTCCGCCTGATTAAAGCCGCGTTTTTGCAGTCGAGCTTCATGGAGCGGAATCGGGATCACCCAAGGGGCCGCTCGATCGAGCTGTTGCCAAGGGGTTGCCATTGCCCGATCGGTTCCTGGTTCCAACCACAGACGACCCAAACCCTGGCCCAAGGTTGCGGCCAGCTTGGGATGACCTTCGTATTTCAGGGCCGCGATCGCCCGTTTTAGGGAGCCGTCATAAAGCCCCCAAGCCAGGAACAGGGGAGCCGACGAAACAAGGGCAGAGGGCAAGCGGCCCCACCGTTGCTCAAGGGGCAGTTGACTGGTGAGCAGGCGACGATCGCAGGCGAGACAGAGGCCTTGATGCTTGGCCGGGCGATCGCATAGCTCACAGGATTGCTGCCAAACCAAATCCGACAGGGCTTCAATCGATCGGCTCACCCAAGATTTCGCCACAGACCACCCCAAACGTTACCCTTGAAATCGGTTTTGAAATCGGTTAATGAATCCATCATCTCGCATAAACATGAAAAGCGTTAATTTCATGATGATCCCAGCCCTTGAATCGATAGCCATCCCGTAGCGATTTCGATCGTTTTCCAGAGCGCCGGACGGCCGTGATATGGTTTGGGCAACTTTTTCGATGGGTTCGATCGCTTGGCTTGGGTTCTGCCCTCGAGCAAAATGCTCTCAAGATGTGCTCAACATCCGGGGCGACGGAATTCGGGGCGGCAAAATTGAAGACAATTCAAGACGATCGAGCAGGGCCACAACAACCAGCCCAACCCAAGCACAGTAGACAAACGCATTGCACGAAGGGGTTTTGATGGTGACGAGTTCCAGTGCAACCCAGGGCAAAACCCACTGGGCGATCGCGATCGGGATTGGTCAATATCCTCTGTTGCCGCCGCTGCCCGAAGCGGAGACCCGTGTGGTCACCGTGGCCCAGGCTTGGCAGAGCCAAACGAGCGGCTCGGCGGGAACCCAATATCGAACCGTGATCTTGAGCGATCGCTCCTTGCCCCTGCTCGATCGCCCCACCTATCCCAATCGCGAAAATCTGGAATATTGGCTGGATTTTGCCGCCACGGAATTGGTGAACCCCGGTGATACCCTTTGGTGTTTGTTCAGTGGCTATGGGGCGAGCCATCGCGATCGGGATTATTTGCTACCCATCGAAGCCAGCCTTGATCGGACGGCAACGGCGGGGATTCCCCTGCGGCGAGTTTGTGAATATTTGAAATTGGCCAGCGATCGGGTTGGCCCTGGTGGGCAAGTGCTGCTGGTTTTGGACTTGAGCCGGCCACCCACCGAAAACCTGGCTCCGGTGGGCGGTGAAATTCCTCTCTTGGCCCAAGAAATGGGGTTGTCGATTTTGTTGGCAGAACCGGGGGCGGGTCGCCAAAGCAGTGGCCTGTTGGCTCCGGCCCTGGCGGCGGCCCTGGGCCAATCCCAGGGGATGAATCTCTATGCCCTCTCGCGGTTTTTGCGGGAAACGACCCGCGCCTTAGCCCAGGAGCAGGGCCAGGTTGCGCCCCAGGTGCAGGTATTTGCCCATCCCCACGAGCGGCTCTATGAAACGGTGGTGGGGCGGATGATGCCAGAGCCGCCGCTCCCGATCGAGTCCTTTGTGGTGTTTCCGGCCAGCGCGCCGGCCTTGGCTGTGGAACCTCCGATCGCCCCCTTGGGAAATGGGTTGCCCAGTGATTCACCGCTTGATCCCCAGCTCGATTACCCAGTCAATCAACCCAACTCACAGCCCAATTCGCAACCTAATTCACAACCCGACCAACCGCCAGAACTGGGCGTGTTTGGGTCAGATCAGGTGCAAAGTCCGGCTTTGGATGATGAGGCGCTCGATCGATTCGCGTCCGCCGCCAATTTGCCTGATGCTTGGGCCACGGAACCCAGTGCCTTTGAGGCGCTGTTTGCCAATGATTGGGTTCCAACGGAAGAGGCACAACCGGGACTGGCCACGCCGAATCCCTTCACATCGGCTGTGGGCGATCGCCCGGCGGAGTCGGCCAACTTGCGGCCCCCAAGTGCGATCGCGCCCGTGCTCCCGATCGAGGCGACGCATTCCAACAGTTCCCCCCCGCCCAACGCCCTGCCGCCGGAACCGATTCCCGAGTCCCAGCGAGATTTGGCCCTGATTGGCCCGCTCACGGCTGGTCTTAGCGCCAGTGACTTGGCCTTTGCACGCCAGTTGGTGACTTGGTTGGGAATTTTGGGAATTGTGCTGTTGGCGGCCGTGGTGGCCCGCAACTATGCGGCCCTGTTTGGAGCCAGCATCACGGCCCCAACGCCCAGCCCGGCCGCCCCTTTTGGAGCGAATATACCCCCCGCTACCCCGCTGCCCGCGCCGGCCAATGGGGCATCGCCCCCCACCGGCTCCCGGACGTTGCCGCCGCCGGAACCTAGCCCTTTGGCGAGTCCCCAGCCCACTCCCGTTGCTCAGTCGGGGTTGCCTAGCCCCAAACCCAGCCCCCCAGTCAGTCCTAGCCCCAGTCCCGCGCCGCCGGCCGCCAGCCCTGCCGGGGTGAACCAATTGAACTTGGCACGGATCCCGATCGGGACGAATCAGGCTTCGGAATTTGGCAAAGCAATTTTGCGGGCCCGAGAAATCAAACCGGGAGATCCGGGCTACGGTCAAGCCCAGCAGGCGATCGACCGCTGGAGCCGGGTCATTTTGGATTTGGCCAAGGGGCGGGCCCTCAATGGCGACTTTGGCGGGGCGATCGCGGCGGCCAAAATTGTTGCGCCCGATCGGGGTGAGGTGTACCAAGAGGCGCGTAGCTCGATCGCCCAATGGCAAACCCTCCAGCAGCAACAGGCCAACAACCGCGCAATTTTGCAAAAAGCCGCCGGCCAAATTCAGCTTAATCAAGCCTCCAGCTATAATCGGGCGATCGACCTGGCCCGCAGCGTGCCCGTGAACCAGCCGGGATATCCCGCCGCCCGCGACCAAATCAATCTTTGGAGCCAAGAAATTCTCAAAATTGCCCAAGGTCGCGCCAATGCCAACCAACTGCCCGCCGCCATCCAAACGGCCAGCCTAGTGCCGCCCAACACGGCGGCCTATGCCAGCGCCCAACAGGCGATCGCCCAATGGAAAAAACGCGCTCCCGCACGCTAATGGATGTTTGGAAGATGCCCTAAAAATATGAAATCGGGAAGGCAGCGATCGCGATACCCCCTAAACAAATCGCGTGAGCTGTACCCGATAGCGATCTTTCTTGGTGGTGGCAATTTCCCCGATCGAGAGGCGGCCCTTGCCCGCCAACACCACCAAATCCCCCGATTTCAGCAAATGGCTGGGACTGGTGATGTCTTTCCAGTTCACCCGCACATCGCCCCCGGAAATTGCTTCCGCCATTTTGCTGCGGGAGATGCCAAACCCGGCGGAGGCGATCGCGTCTAGGCGTAAAGAAGCCTCCACCGTCGTCATTTCCTTTCTCTTGGGTTCACGAACCTTCAGTTCACTGAGGGGAATGGCGCGGGTTTTTACCGGCACTGATCGCACCTGAGTGAGGTTCAGTTCCAAAAACTCCACCACCTCCGGCGCAACCAGGGCTTGGGCCCCGCGTTCCCCCTGCACCAACAAATCGCCCACCTTGTCGCGCACCAGCCCCGTCCCCAACAGGGCCCCCAAAAAGTCCCGATGGGTGGCCGGGTCAAACAAAAAATTCCCGGCAATTTCCAAGGCCGCCACCTCGATCGCGTCTGTGATCAGCGGCAGTTCCGATCGGGCAAAGGCCACCCGCTGCCGTTCCGCTTGGGGATAGCCCCCCCAAGGCATGAACACCACTTCCGCCAAGCCACTGAAGACGGTTTGGATATCGGCAATTTCCGGCGGTGACAGAAAATCGCTCACGGCCGGTTCCCAGGTTTTTAGGCTCTGGTCTGCCAGGTCGATCGCCCGGGCGATCGTTTCTCGGTGGGTTGCACGTTTCAGCAGAGTTTCGCGAGGTAGCACGGTCTTTTTGAAGTCAGCGTTGGAGTCAGCGGATGCGGCAAAAACAGCAAAAACAGCGAATCAAAACCAGCGCAGCCAAGACCGCCTGTTGATTAGCCCTAGCTGTTCAAGCCAATCTTGGGTTAAAAAATACGGTAGCGTTGTCCATACGATTATTAACCCCATCCCATTGCCGTGATGCAAGCCGACGGATTGAACGGTCAAGCAGCCCCAGCGGAAATTGCCCGCTTGCGTGATGAACTGCAAATGCGCGATCGCTTGGTACAGCAGCTTTCGCAGGAACTGTTCCGCTTGGTGAAGGGCAATGCGGGCCTGGTGCCCACCTCCGACCAGCCAGAGCGCCATCAGGCGGAATTGCAGGCCCTGCGCGATCGGGTGCGGGAAGTGGAAGAACAGGTGGGTTTTTATCAAGATCAATTGGCCGATCGAGACGCGGAAATCTACCAATTACGCCAGTCAGTGCAAGAACTGGGCGATCGCAGCCGAATGCTGGAGCAAACGATTCAGGAATTGCCCAACGTCTATCGCTCCAAGTTTGAAGACCGCCTGAGCGCCATCAAAGAGCGCGTGAGCCAACTGCAACAGGAAAACCGCAACCTACAGGCAGAATTGCAAAGCGTCAGCTATCGACTCGCGGTCAGCAGTCGTCGCCCCGGCAGTCTTGACCTCCCCGAATTTGCTGGCGAAACTCCATGACCTGTTTAAGAGTTTGGATCGATCGGGCGGATTTGCTGGCCGCTGGGGATTGGTTGTCGGTGGCGCTCGATCGATTGAAGTCCGTGGCGGTTGACCTACGGCTTGACCCGCAGATCGTTGTGGTGGGTGATGAAACTCCTTTGCCCGGCGGCCCGGGGGCGATCGATTGTCCCCTAACGTTACGAATCCTGGAGGACGATCGCTTTCCGGCGGACTGGGTTCACCGTTCCACCTGGGTGACCTGTGCGGCGGCCGAGAGCTTGCGATCGCGGGTGACGGCGGAATTAGATTGGCCCAACGGCGAGGGTCAGTTGTGGCTACCCCTGATCGTGACCGCCAAGGGGCCTCTGTATGGTGAAGCGATCGCCCTCGATGCGGAATCTGGCTCAGCGGAATCTGGCTCAACGGGTCAGTTCCTTCAGCCCCATCACCTGTCCGATCGCGATCGACAGGCGGCCTATCGGCTGGGCTTTGAGCTAATGAATTGGCTCCGGCTTCCGCCCGGTTTGTATTTGATGCAATTTGGGTTCGATCGCCCGGACAAAGATCCAAATCCCGTCTATTTTGATCGGCTGTTACCTTTCCCGGCGGCCCCCGCGATCGCCAGCATTGGAGTCCAAACGCCCGACCTGTTTGAGTGCCATCTCCGTTGTTTGCTGCATCAGCCGCTCCGGGAAGTCGCTATTCTATAGCCATTGTCGTTAGCTGATTGACGCTTGGGCTGATTGACGATTGGTGCAATTCAGTTCAATTCAATGCAGCTCAATTCAACTCAATTCAACAAACTGCGTCCTAGCCCCGCGAACTGGGCGATCGAGTCCTTCCCAATTCTGGGCAATCGATCGCCAGGTTGAACCTGATCCCATGGCAATTCAACTTTGAACCGTTTTGAGCATCTGTAGCTGGGCTAAGTAGAAACAAATCATGAACGCAGAGGGATTCGTACAACTGAGTTGGGCGATCGGCTCGATCGTCCTGGCCGAAATCGTGCGCGATTTTTATCATGTGGCCGGCCACTATTGGGAACCGCTCCAACGGGCCCACAACATGCACCACAAGGTCTATCGCCGTGACCTAACCATCAGCAGCCTTGATGCCTATTACAAAGCTCAATTGGCCAACGATGCGCCCGAAGCGGCCACCATGGCTTCGGTGGTGGGGCTAACGGCGGCGGTGTCGGGTCAGTGGGGAATGTGGCTGGGTTGCATCTATTCCCTGGGTTTTTTGGCCACGGCGATCGCCCGATCGCGTGGCTACCTGATGGAAACCGACCTAACCCACAAGGCAGGCGACCTGGATAGCAACCCCTCCGTCTGGACGGTGAATCGCACCTACCATTGGCGACACCATTTTGATTCGGGCAATGCCTATTACTGTGGGTCTTTGACGTTTGTGGATAAGCTGCTGGGCACAGCCCTGTCCCTGAAGGGCAAAACAATCGCGATTACCGGGGCATCGGGCAGCATGGGCCGGGCCCTAATTGCCGTGTTGCAAAGCCGAGGGGCGAGGTTGGTGGCCCTGACAACGCGCGAGGGAACCACCTTTGAGGGCAATGTGCGGGTGGTTACTTGGCGATTGGGCGAAGAGGCGGCCCTGCGCGAAACCCTGGCCAATGTGGATATTTTGATCATCAACCATGGGGTGAATCAAGGCGATCGCTCGGCGGCGGCCGTGGCCCAAGCGCTGGAGGTGAACACCCTGTCCGCTTGGCGGTTGATGGAACTATTTTTTGAGACGGTCACCAAGTCGGAACACCGGGCCCTGAAGGAAGTTTGGGTCAACACCTCCGAAGCGGAAGTGAACCCGGCGTTTAGCCCCCTGTATGAGCTATCGAAACGGGCGATCGGGGATTTGATCACCCTGCGGCGCTTGGATGCGCCCTGTGTGGTGCGGAAGCTGATTCTTGGCCCGTTCAAGAGCGATCTCAACCCGATCGGGATTATGTCGGCGGGGTGGGTTGCACGGGCGATCGTGGCCCTGGCGGAACGGGATGTGCGCAACATCATCGTGACGATCAATCCCTTGACCTATCTGCTCTTTCCGATCAAAGAGTTGGCAAAATCGCTCTACTTCCGTGCCTTCGCCAAGCCCGATCGCGCCTAGGTTGCTGCTTGAAAACCCCCATCTAGCCTGATCGCCAACTGATGGCCAAATGCTGGCCGGGTCGATCGCCCCCGTTCACCCAATCGGCATGATTGGGGCTAAAGGGTAGGGTCAGGAAGCCGCTTTGGTGCATTGGTAGTGGCGTAAACGATAGCCTGTGGGTCGGCGGCGTTCCTTCGCTCGCTTGCACCCATAGGCTTCCAAGTCCAAGGCGGGCGACAGGTCAACTGTCCACAGGTCGAAGGGGCGGGCCTGCTGCTGAATCACTTGGGCTAAGGGAGCCTGGGCATCGGCCCGATCGCTCGCCTCTTGCAGCATTAAAAATTGCGGGGCGAATTTGGGCGAATTTGGGGACTGGGCCGGGCGCTGATGGGTTGGTGGAGCTTGTCGTCGTTGCCACTCGTAGGCGATCGCCACCGTGCCGCGAATTTCGGCATAGGTTTCAATGTGACTGACGAGCAAGGGGGTATGGGTCGATCGCCCTTCGATTTGATCCCACAGCCGATCGACCTGCCGCGACTTCAAAAAGCCCCAATTGTTGGCCACCGCCAAGCTCCCCAACAGACTGACGACCAGGATCGCGACCATGGCCGATCGCCCCGACCCCTGCCACCGCCCGATCGAAAGGGGAGCGCGATCGGCCGATCGCTGACCCAGGGCCAACCCCACCCCCAAAACCACCAGTGGGAAATGCACGAACTGGTATCGGGGAGCAACGCTGAGGTCACCCCGATCGCTGTAAATCGACAGCAGCATGAGCACCAACGGCCCCACGATCCCAATGCTGATTGCCCACCACAGCGGCGCAGGACGGGCCAAACCCGATCGCCAAATGGGCCCAATCATCCGCAGCAGCAATCCCAAAACGGCCAACAGGGCGATCGCGCTGCCCAGGATTACCGGCAGGGGCTGCTGTTCCACCGGCAGCAACACCACCATGGTTGCCAACCAAGCCAGTAACCGCAGGGGCGGCAAGAACCATTCCGCCGGACTCAGATCCTCCCGAATCCAAGCGGTGAGTTCACTTTCGGAGGCTCCCGCCATGGCCGGCAACCAAGCGGCCGCCAGGGCGATTTGGGCCAGCGCAATCACCCCCATCACCCGCCAGGGCCGTCCCCGAAGGATTGACCACCCCTGTGATCGCCCTTGGCTCCAAGCTAACCAACCGATCGCCAGCCCCTGGGCCGCAATCCCCAACAGACAAAAATAGTGAGTGGCCAGGCTGAGGCCATTCCCCAGCACCCAGGCAATTCCCAAGCCCCAACCGGGCGATCGCCCCTGCTGCAACCGATGAACGGCTCCGAAGGTGGCGGCCCAAGTGCCGATCGCCCACAGAATCGCTAGGGTGTAGTGCCGGGCCTCTTGGGCCATGGCCACCCCATAGGGCGACAGGGCTAACAGGGCCGCCACCCCGTGGGCCATCCAAAGGGCAGACACAGGCCGATCGGTGGGCTGTGGGGTTGCTGCGCCGTCTTGGGGGGGAACCAGGTGACCCGCCAGCCATTGGGCAAGCCAGAATCCGGCGGGAATTGCCAAACAACCCAACAGGGCACTGAGCGATCGCGCCGTGGCCAAGTCCACCAAACCACCTGCCGGGGTGAGCGCCCTCAGCCAGCCATGCATCAACCCAAAAAAGAGGGGCGGATGGGTGCTTTGGGCCGCTAAACGGGCGATCGTTTCATCCAGCCCCACGGTGGGCTGCACTCGCAAGGGTTCCAAGAGTTCCGCCAAGCTGACCAGCCGATCGAGCGGCAAATGATCAAACCCGTTGCCCAGCCCGAACCCGATCGAGGCCACTTCAATGCTGGATGGCGGTTTGCCCCCCAAATTCCAAAACCGCACCAGGGCCCCCAGCAATGTCCATCCCAGGACGGCCCAACCCGATCGCCAAAAAGCAACCTGTCCGATCGCCCCGAGCCTGGTTGAGGAGCCTTGCGGGCCGCGCCATTTGCCAATCATGGCTGCTGAGGATCCTGGGGATCCCGTCGATCGCTCAAGTTTTGATTGCTCAGGGTTCGATCGCCCAGAGTTCGATCGCCCAAATCGAGCAGCAAGGAAAATTTCCCCGACCAGGATCCCAAATGCACCAACAACGCCCACAAAAACAGGGTGGTTCCCAGCATTTCCGCCACCTCTTCCACCACCGTCAGTAGGGCATAGGTCAGGTTTTGTTGCCCCTGATCGGCGGAATAGGCTCCGCCCACCATCTCCATCAGCAACGCCCCCGAAACATACAAACAGCCCGCCAACAGCGATCGACCGCGTAACTTGGGGGGGAGCTGTCGCCAAAAGGGCCAAAATCGCCAAGCCCCCCAACCCACGGCGATCGCCGCCGGAATCACCCAAATTTGCTTCAAAAAGCCCGGTAACCCTGCCCATTTCGCCAAATCGGGCAAGATCAAAATTTCATGGATGCTGAACCACTCATCCAGGGCCAAAAAGGTGAAAATGCCACCCAACAGCCGCCAGGAGGGGGCCCAGCGATCGCCCAAGGCGGCCGCTCGCTGGCCGATCGCCCGGAGCAACAGGGCACAGCCCCCTAACAAACCCGTGGAAAACAACGAGGGCAGGTTGTATTCCCGATCGAGGTTAAACAGCCTTGTCCAGCCTTCGCGATAGCCAAAGGCATATTTCGCCACCTGCACCGCCGTTCCCGCCAGGGTCAACAGCACCACCGCGACCAACAACCAACCCAGCACCCGCCGCGCCGACAGGGCAACTTTCAACTCCATTACCGCATATCGCCCGATCGCGACCAGAGAGGGCCCCCAATTATAGGCAAGTGCGTTATGGTTGCGGCTCCAGGGTCATTTCTAAGTTACCGGTCATCAGGGCCGTGCCCACGCCGGGTAACCCTTCCATTTCCGATCGCACCTTCAGGGACAAATTCGATTGGGTGGGAACCACGCGGTTGAAGTTCATCTGAATTTGACCCGAACCATTGGCCTGATACGACCGTAGGGAAGGGGCTTGCTCCGGGGCCAGGCCGGGAATGGTGAGTTTTTGGGGTGGAGCCGTCTGCTCAGCGGTCACGTTCAACACCACCCGATCGGGCGTGATTTCCACCACCTGATAAACCGCTCGCTGCTGAATTCGCAGCCCCCCGGATTCAATTTCCGTGACACTTTGCCAGCGCCCTCCCACCCCGATCGGTTCGGCGGGAAATTCGATGTTGCTGTTGCGAATCGATTCGGTCATTTGGCCAAGGCTGGCCTGCAAAGGGGCCGAAAGCTCGCCGTCCGCCAGCACATTCACCTTCGACAGTTTTCCCCGATCGTCCCCCTCCACCTGAATTTGAATTCGCTCCAGTTCTCGGGCGGTGCTGTCCATGGCCTGCTGCACGAAGGACATTTCCGGCGGCGCAATCATTTCGATCTTGGGATAGCGCAGGGTGTAGCTCACTTGGCCATCGCTGGCCACCTGGTTGATGGTGATTTCCGTCAGCAGGCGCATTTCCGGTACGGGCATCGGCATCGGCTGTTGGCCCGCCAGGGTCAGTTGCATTTGGCTTTTCATCACCAATAACGATCGCTGCTGATCGCCCTGTTGAAGGCGCAATCGCAAGGACTGCCGATCGCCCTGACCCGTTTCTAGCAGGGTGATTTGCGGTGGGGCAATTTGTGTTTGCAGCGTCATTTCCGAGCGAGCGGAGCCGGTGCTCTCTGGGGCGGTGGGGGTGTTTGCCCAGGTGGCGGGAGCGGTGATCGGCGCGATCGCCATCAACAATCCCAGCGCACGTCCTTGCCAGCGCGATCGAGCCATGGTGTTTTTCCTGGTGTGAAATTTTGATTGGAATGATTTGAAGTCAGGGCGCGAGATTTCGATCTCAACGGCGGGGATGGGCACGACTCTGAAACCCGTTTCCACCATAGCAACCGACTTCAGGGAACAGTTGGCGGTTCCGGTGGCTCGCTATTCTTTGTCTATTCGTGGCGTTGATTTTCCTGAATGCTTGGATTCTTGTTGATTCGAGGCGATCAAGGGGACTCTTTGGACGAAACCTCGATCGGGATGGGAGCCAACTTGGGATGAATTGATCGCAATTTCTGGGCAATCACCGCCCGCTGATTCACCAGGTAAATGCTAACCAGCGTCAGCAAAACACTCGCCGTTTGCACCGTGCTGAGCACTTCCCCCAAAAACCAATTGCCAAACAGGAGGGCAAACACCGGCGTGAGAAAGGTCAAAGCGCTGAGGCTGGTGAGGTTCCCCTTGGAGGCAAAAAAGAAAAAGACCCCATAGGAAACCGCGCTGCCAAAGAGGGTGGAATAGCCGATCGACCCCCAATCGGCCAGGGTCAAGCCTTGCCATTGGTTCACCTCAAATGCTGCCGACAGCCCAAACAGGGGCATTCCGCCAAAGACCATGTGCCAACCCGTGGCCACCACCGGATCCACATACTGGCTCATCGGCCGCACCATCACCGTCCCGATCGCCATGGACAGGGCCGCCAACAGCATCCACCAAAAGCCACTGCCCCAGAGGTTATTCAGCAAGGCCGCTAGCCCCTGCCCGATCGCCCCGGAATCCCAGCCGATCGCCCCGTTTTGCCAGAGCGCTTGCCAGGCCGTGCCGTTCAACAACTGCAAAATCCATTCATCGGGCAGCCCCACACCGGCAATGCCCACCACCCCCAACAGCAGCCCCAACCAACCGAGGGGCCCGATCTGCTCCCGATAGAGCCAGCGGGCCATTAGGGCCACCGCCAGGGGCTGTGAGTCAATGGTCACCGAGCCTAGCCCAGCTCCCGTGCGGGCCAGCCCTTGGGCCAAGAATCCTTGGAACAGGGCCCCATCCACCAGGGCAAAGGCCGCCACCCAGGCCCACCCGACCCAACTGATCGGTTTGAGGCGATCGGTCAGGGCCGCCACCCCCAAAATCAACAACCCCGCTGGCACCAGCCGCAACCCCGCCAGGAAGAAGGGTGTGGTGTGGTCAAGGGTGCCTTTCATGGCCACCATGGCTGTGCCCCAAAAGAAAAAGGGCGAAATCAGCAGCAGCCACCCCCACCAGGATTGCAGCGATGATTGGGGATTGACGGGTTGGGCGGTCATGGCTGGGATCAATCACTTGATCAATAACTTTAAGAAATATTAACTAAACCCTAGAATTGTATCCACTCCTTTGGTGTCGAGACGGCAATTCCCATGTGGCCTTTCAAGCCCAATACTCGTAAACAACTCGCGCGCATTGAAATCTCCGGGGCGATCGCCGGGGGCACTCGTCAACGGGTGCTGAAGGCCCTGAAGGTGGTGAAAGAGCGCAAATATCCCGGTTTGCTGCTGCGGATCGATAGCCCTGGCGGTACGGTGGGAGATTCTCAGGAAATCTACAGCGCTCTGAAAGAATTGGGCGAAACCACCAAGATCGTGGCCAGTTTTGGCAATATTTCCGCGTCCGGTGGGGTCTACATCGGCATGGGGGCGCACCAGATTGTGGCGAACCCCGGCACTATCACCGGCAGCATCGGCGTAATTATCCGAGGCAACAACATTGAATCCTTGCTGGATAAGGTGGGGGTTTCCTTCAAGGTGATTAAGTCCGGGCCCTATAAGGACATCCTGGCGTTCGATCGCCCCATGAGCGACGAAGAACGCCAAATCCTGCAATCCCTGATTGACAGTAGCTATCACCAGTTTGTGCAGACCGTGGCCCAATCGCGAAATTTGCCGCCGGAAACGGTGCGCAGCTTTGCCGATGGGCGAATTTTTACCGGAGAGCAGGCGAAGGAATTGGGCTTAATCGATCGCCTGGGCACGGAAGAGGATGCCCGCCGCTGGTTGGCAGACTTGACCAAGCTGGATCCGGAGAAGGTGGTGGTGCAAACGATCGAGGAGCGCAAACCCCCCTTAGCCCGGTTGCTGAATTCCGATGGCCGGGCCCAGGGGCCGATCGGCCCCTGGGCCCGGCCTCAGGTTGATCGGGCCCTCAGCACCCTGGACTTTGAGCTGGCCACGAACGGTGTTCCCCTCTGGCTCTATCGCCCCTAGACGCACGGCATCCTGGGCGCACAATCGTGCATCCTCCATGCCAAATCGCAATCCGGGTATGGGCGCACCCGCACCGCCTTGCGCCCTCCGGTTACGTCCCAATTACGCCCCAAGTCATTACCGAAAGTCATTACCGAAAAAAGCGGGTTAGGCGATCGCCGCCGTTTGCAAATCCAACACCGTTTGGCGGGCCCAGCGATCGGCCTCCAGGATGTCTTCCAAGGTCGGCTGGGTTCGATTGTCCGCCCGGTGGCGATCGCAAGCCTTTTCAATCAGCTTCGGAATATCCAGGAAATGCACCTTTTCCTCCAGGAACAGGGCCACCGCCTGTTCATTGGCCGCATTCAACACCGCTGGCATGGATCCCCCGGCTCGACCCGCCGCATAGGCCAAATCCATGCAGGGATATTTCGCGCGATCGGGCGCACGGAACGTTAAATCGCCCGCCTTCACCAAATCCAACGTTTCCCAATCCGTATAAATCCGCTCCGGGTAGGACAAGGCATAGAGCAACGGCAGCCGCATATCTGGCCAACCCAACTGAGCCAACACCGATGTATCTTGCAGCTCAATCAGCGAGTGAATAATGCTTTGGGGATGAATCACGATGTCAATGCCGTCATAGTCCATCCCAAACAGGAAATGGGCCTCAATCACCTCCAAGCCCTTGTTCATCAGGGTGGCTGAATCCACCGTGATCTTGCGGCCCATCGACCAGTTGGGATGCTTCAGCGCATCGGCCACCGTCACTTGCGCCAGCCGCTCCACCGGCCAATCCCGGAAGGCCCCACCCGAAGCCGTCAGCAAAATGCGACGGAGGCCCCCCTGAGGTACGCCTTGCAGGCATTGGAAAATGGCGGAATGCTCAGAATCGGCCGGCAACAACTTCACCCCGTGCTTTTGCACCAGGGGCAACACCACCGGGCCACCCGCAATCAGGGTTTCCTTATTCGCCAAGGCGATATCTTTCCCCGCTTCGATCGCCGCGATCGTGGGCAACAGCCCGGCACAGCCCACAATCCCCGTGACCACCACCTCCGAATCCCCGTAGCCTGCCACCTCCACGATGCCCGCTTCTCCGGTCACCAGTTGGGGTTGGGGATCTAAATCCGCGATCGCCCCTTGCAGTTCCGCCAACTTGCTCCCATCCCGCAACGCCACAATTTCGGGCCGAAACTGTCGCACCTGTTCCGCCAATAGGGTCACATTGCTGCCCGCCGCCAGACCCACCACCCGGAATCGATCGGGATATTGGGACACAATATCCAGGGTTTGGGTTCCAATCGAGCCGGTGGAACCCAGAAGAGTAATTGCTTTCACGGTTTCTAAACCCATTTCTTTGAAACTCATTTCTTTGAAACTCATTGATTTTGGAATGGCCCGTTGCGGTGGATGGCTGTTATTTTGAATGGCTGCGGGTGGGTTACTGTGGGGGCTGCTGTGGCGTTGAGCAGATTCCTCCCAATATTAGGATGGTGTGCGCCAGGGGCGATCGCTCGTGTTCTCACGCCCGATAGATGTCCCCGATCTATGTCAAAAAAGGGGGGAATCGATCGCAAAATTCATCCCTCTGTGATCCATCCTCAACGGCGCGAGAGGCTCGGCAATATGCCACTCTTTAGGGGCAAGCCCAACCCGTAACCTCGATGCTGGGCCTTGCTGTTTTTGTGCCATTGCCCGCCTTGTCGCTCGTTTTATCAAACTCCGCATCTTCACAACCCTGCCCTTGTTGCCATGTTGAGCCGTCCCGATTCCAACCCCACGCCCCCACCCCCACCATCAAGGGGGCCGCGGCCATCCCTCCAGCGCATTGCCGCCACCCTGCAACTGGGCGGTTGGATTGGGTTTTGGGTGCAATTAGCCCTCGGGTTAGCCGCCATTTTGTTGTTGCTGATTGCCGTGCCGGGGCTGGCGGGTCAAGGGGCGGCCCAAGGGGTCAGCATCGGCATTTTTTGGGCCACCTGTGGCGTAATTGTGGCGGCATTCAACACGGTTTTATCCTTTCGATATACCCGAATTGCCAAGGGATTAATTCATAAAACCAACGAACCGCAACCCCGCAAAACCGAAACCGTTCAATTGTTGAGAATGGGCATTTATGCGGGCATGATCGGGGTGGTTTTAACCCTGATTGGCTCCGGTGTGGCAGTCTATGTTTTGGTCTCGAAGGCAGTATCCCAGCCGGCCGGGGTAGCCATTACCGACCCCACTAAAATTGTCCGGCCCTTGGATGTGTTTGTGGTGGTGGCTAATTTGGCGGGAATTTCTGCCAACTTTATGGGCATGGTGATTTCCCTGTGGCTCTATGACCGAATTGATCGCCCTTCCAGCTAAGAAACTGATCCATCGAGTAGACGAACAAAAACACTGATTTCATTGAGAAGATTTTTATGGAAAGTGGCATGAATTTGGATTGGCTGTTGGGTGCTTTGGCCGGTGGAATTGTTTTGGGTGGGCTTTGGATGTTGGCCAGTGGAATGAAAGCGATGAATGATGAGCAAAATAAAAAATCCAAATAATCAAGAAGAGTGATCAAGAAGAGTGATCAAGAGGAACGGTTGAGAACAGCAATTCTGAGAAATTGCTGAAAAGTATCCATTTCAATCAATCATTCACTCTAGTCATCAATCTCAGTAAAATTAACACTGACAATCAACAACCCAAAACCATGAGCAACGCTGACAACTTTCGGATTGAGAAGGATTCGATGGGGGAATGGCAAATCCCCGATACGGTCTATTACGGGATTCAAACTTGCCGGGCGATCGAGAATTTCCCCATTAGCGGCCTTAAACCGTTGCCCACCTATGTTGATGCCTGCTTGCTGATCAAAAAAGCCACCGCGATCGCCAATGCAGAGTTGGGCTGTATTTCGGAAGAATTAGGCCAAGCGATCGTGCAAGCGGCCGATGAAATTTTGCAAGGTCAATTGCGCGATCAATTTGTGGTGGATGTTTACCAAGCGGGGGCCGGCACTTCCCATCACATGAATGTGAATGAAGTTTTGGCCAATCGAGCCTTGGAACTGTTGGGCGATCGCAAGGGCAACTATAGCCGCGTCAGTCCTAATGATCATGTGAATTATGGGCAGTCAACCAATGATGTGATTCCGACAGCCATTCGGATTGGGGGGCTGTTAGCGCTCGATCGCACCTTGTTTCCAGCCCTCAAAAAGGCGATCGCTGCCATGGAAGCCAAGGCGATCGCTTTCCAAGAAATTGTTAAATCTGGCCGCACCCACTTGCAGGACGCAGTGCCCGTGCGATTGGGCGAAAGCTTCCGGGCTTGGGCTTATATTTTGCGCGATCATGAGCGACGAATTACCACAGCAGCGGAAGATTTGCGCGTCTTGGGATTGGGCGGCAGCGCTGCGGGAACCGGGATGAACACCCATCCGCAATATCGCTTCCGAGTCGCTGAATTACTCTCAGAATTGATTGGGCAACCCTTGCGATCGGCTCCCCATTTGATGGCGGCCATGCAAAGTATGGCTCCTTTTGTGAATGTGTCCGGTTCGATTCGGAATTTGGCTCAGGATTTGGCCAAGATTTCCCATGATTTGCGCTTGATGGATTCGGGGCCCAAAACCGGATTTAAGGAAATTCAATTGCCGCCTGTGCAGCCAGGATCGTCAATCATGCCGGGTAAATATAATCCGGTGATGGCGGAGATGACTTCAATGGTTTGTTTCCAAGTGATGGGCTACGACCAGGCGATCGCCCTAGCAGCCCAGGCGGGGCAACTGGAATTGAATGTGATGATGCCGTTGATTGCCTACAATCTGATTCAAAGTATTGAGATTTTGGGCAACACGATCGCCGCTTTGAGCGATCGCTGTTTGGTGGGCATTGAAGCCAATCCCGATCGCTGTTTGCACTATGCCGAGGGAAGCTTGGCCCTGGTGACGGCGCTGAATACGCACATTGGCTATTTGAATGCCGCTGCGATCGCCAAAGAATCCCTAGAAACGGGTAAATCTCTGCGCCAATTGGTTTTGGAAAAAGGGCTAATGGATGAGGCCCAGTTGGCGGAAGTGTTGGATTTGGAAACCATGAGCCAAATGCCGAATCCAACGGCCTAGGGTTTGAACGGCTCGATCGCCCAAATTGTGCTAATTGTGCTTTGGGTGGCACAATTGGCAGCCCAGTTTTGAGCAAAGTTGCTAGCGGTGCGATCGAGCCGTTTAGATGATTATCCTGGATGATTACCAAGGCTAAGTTACCTCGGCCCTGATTGACAAATTCTGGTGATTCCGGTGATCAACTGCGGTGATCAACTTCGGTGATCAATGTAGGTTTTGAGTCATGCTTCTAGTTTCTAAAATTAGGTAGATTAACCGTGGATCCAAAGGCGATCGAGATTTATTTTCCCTGCCGACAATTTACAAAACCAACCGGCGGCGTACAGATGATCTATCGCCAGGTAGATTTGTTGAATCAGTCGGGATTTTCCGCAGCGGTTTTGCACAGAGAAGCGGAATTTCGTTGTCAGTGGTTTCCCAATGAAACACGCATCCTCGGTGGAATTTTGACCATTAACCCCGATCGCAGCATTGTGGTTGTGCCCGAGGTCTATGAACAGGCGGAATATGCCAAGCTGCCCAAAGATATTCCCTTTGTGATTTTTAATCAAAATGTCTATTACACATTTGATAAATTTTCAGTGAATTTTGAAGAAGAATATTTGCCCTATGCTGATCCGAATTTATTAGGCGTGATTGTTGTTTCTGAAGACAGCAAAAACTATATTCAAACGGCTTTCCCGCAAGTTAAGGTTTACCGAGTTCGGTGTAGCGTTGATCCGGAGCTGTTTTATTTTCCTGAGCGAAAGACCAATCAAATTTGCTTCCTGGCGCGCAAAAATTTCATGGATGTTCAGCAGGTTTGCCAAATCTTGCGCCATCGCGATCGGCTCCAGGGATTTCAATTGGTGCGAGTGTTGGATTTGCCGCAGGCGAAATTAGCAGAAATGATGCGAAATTCGGCAATTTTTATGAGTTTTGGTGATCCAGAAGGGTTCGGCTTACCGGCGGCGGAAGCGATGGCGGCGGGCTGTCTCACGGTGGGTTATCACGGCCGCGGCGGGCGGGAATTTTTCAAGCCGGAGTTTTCTTACCCGATCGAGCGGGGCGATATTTTAGGATTTGTCCAGGCGGTTGAGCAGGCGATCGATGATTGGGTTAACCGTCCCGAGGCCACAATCGCCAAGGTCAAACAAGCATCGGCCTATATTCGCAACACCTATTCTTTGGCTAATCAAACGGATGATGTGGTGGCAGCTTGGTCAGCCATCCTAGGGCGTTTTCCGGGGCAATCTTTACCCAAGCCCCCTAATGTCAGTCAACCAACCCAGGATTCCAGTCAACCAACCTATGATTTAAATCAGGCGATTGCTCCGCCCTCGATTATTTTCTAACCCCATTTCGACCCTTAATTTCGATCATTTCGATCCCTCTTTTCAACCATTGCCCCCCAAAACACCAGGAGAAACGCCGATGGTTCCCGTTAGCTTGCTCAGTGCCACTAGCTATGATTTGGATCTGTTGCGCGAAAAAGTTGTGGCCCTGTTGGAACCCTTGGGCGGGATGGCGGCCTTTGTGCAGCCGGGCGATCGGGTGCTGTTGAAACCCAACCTCCTGACCGGATCGCGACCCGCCAAAGAATGCACGACCCGCCCCGAGTTGGTGCAGGTGGTGGCGGAGTTGGTGTTGGCGGCCGGTGGGCAACCCTTTTTGGGCGACAGTCCCGCCTTTGGCAGCGCGGCCGGCGTGGCCAAGGCCAACGGCCTGGCCCCGATCGCCCAACGCTTGAACATCCCGATCGTGGAATTTCGGGGCCAACGCTACGACAGCCTCAGCGGCGAATTTGGTCACTTGCGCTTGAGCAAGGAAGCGATGGATGCAGATGTGGTGATTAATTTGCCCAAGGTGAAATCCCACTGCCAATTGACGATTACGCTGGGGGTGAAGAATCTGTTTGGCTGCGTGCCGGGCAAGCTGAAGGCCTGGTGGCATTTGGACGCGGGGAAAGACGTGGCTCGGTTTGGGCGCATGTTGGTGGAAACGGCGCGGACAATCGACCCCGACTTGACGATCATGGATGGAATCATTGGCCATGAGGGCGACGGCCCCAGCAACGGTGAACCGCGCCTGTTGGGGGTGTTGGGTGCATCGGCTAATGTGTTTGCGCTCGATCGAGCCTTGGCGGACATCTTGCAGGTGGATCCGGCAACCGTGCCCACCTTGGCGGCGGCGGGAGCCTTGGGTGTTTGTCCGGCCCCGGAACAGGTGACCTATCCTTTGCAGCGGCCGGCGGACTTGGCGATCGAAGATTGGCGCTTATCCAGCTTCCTGATGCCGATCGATTTTGGGTTGCCTCGGGTGATTCGTTCTACCTTCAAGCACCTTTACATCAAGCTGTTTAAGGAACGCTTTGCCCCGGCGGAAACTTCGGTGCGATCCTAAGCTATTCCTAGTAGCCTGGCTGCCTTAATTCGCTGGGTTAAATGACATGGCTGTCACCGCCACCTGATCGTTAAGCAGCAAGATGCTCAAGCCCCTTGTTACCACGACTGACTCCGCAACTTTGACCCAATGTATTAAGCCTGTCATGCTACTAGCCGTCCTTTAACACCGCTAGTTTTTGGTTGTTTTCTGGTTTTTCTCTGGTCTTTGCCAGTTGTTGCATGGCTCCTTTTGCTGACGAAACCCTGCTGTTTGAACCCGCTGAACCGTTGCCCCAGGCCCTGCCCACGGTGTTTGCCTTTCCGAACACCTATTCCGTCGGCATCACCAGCTTGGGCTATCAGGTGGTCTGGGCGATGTTGGCGGCGCGGCCAGAGTTGGCCGTGGCACGGTTGTTTACGGATGCACGGGAGCCATTGCCCCGATCGCCCGCCCTGGTGGGGTTTTCCATGTCCTGGGAACTGGATTACGTCAATGTGATGGCGTTGCTGGAGGATTTGGACTTGCCGCTCCATGCGGTCGATCGCACCGACGAGCACCCGATCGTGTTTGGGGGCGGGCCGGTGCTGACGGCGAATCCCGAACCCTTTGCGGCCTATTTTGACGTGGTGCTGTTGGGTGATGGAGAAATTTTGATCGATGCCCTGGTGAATAGGCTGCTGGAACAGCGCGATCGCCCCCGGGCCGATCGATTGGAAGCCCTGGCCCAAGTGCCGGGTCTGTATGTGCCGCAACTGTACGCCGTGGAGTATCACGACCCCACGGGCCCGATCGCCGCCATTCGCCCCCTGAGCGATCGGATTCCCGCCACCGTCAGCAAGCAAACCTATCGCGGCAACGCCCTTTCGGTGTCCACGGTGGTGACTCCGCGTGCCGCCTGGGAAAACATCTTCATGGTGGAAACGGTGCGCAGTTGCCCGGAACTGTGCCGGTTTTGCTTGGCCAGCTATCTCACCCTGCCCTTTCGGACGGCGGACTTGGAAGGCTCCTTGCTGCCGGCCATCGATCGGGGACTGCAAGCCACCAACCGAATCGGTCTGCTTGGCGCTTCGGTGACCCAACATCCTGAATTTGACAGTCTGCTCGATCGCCTGGCCGGAACCGCCTACGAACAAGTGCGGCTCAGTGTGGCTTCGGTGCGCACCAACACGGTCACGGAAAAGCTGGCCCGCGTTTTGGCCAGCCGCGATTGCAAATCGATCACCGTGGCCGTGGAAAGCGGTTCGGAAACGGTGCGACAAATCATCAACAAAAAGTTGGCCACTGAAGCGATCGAACAGGCCGCCGTGAACGCCAAAGCGGGCGGCCTCAGCGCCCTCAAGCTTTATGGCATGGCCGGCATTCCCGGAGAAATCCCCGACGACATCGAAGCCACCGCGGCCATGATGCTGCGGCTCAAAAAAGCTGCCCCGGGCCTGAAATTAACCCTTGGTTGCAGTACCTTTGTGCCCAAAGCCCACACTCCCTTTCAGTGGTTTGGGGTGAATCGGGATGCGGAAAAGCGATTGAAATTGCTGCAAAAGCGCCTGCGTTCCAATGGCATTGACTTCCGCCCCGAGAGCTATAACTGGTCAATTATTCAGACGCTGATTTCCCGGGGCGATCGCCGGTTAACCCCCCTGTTGGAACTGGTGCGAGCCTATGGGGCGGGCGACACGGACAACCCCGATCGGGTATCCCTGGGCAGTTACCGGCGAGCCTTCAAGGAACTGCGCGATCGAGTGCCCCCGCTGGATCATTATGTGTTTCGCAACTGGGATTTAGGGGAAGTGCTGCCCTGGGAACATCTCCATGGGCCCTTGCCCGCCGCCACCCTGAAAAAACACCGAGCGGAAGCCGTGGCCCTAATGCCCGATGCTGCCGTGATTTCGCCGTGATTTCGCCGTGATCGTCCTTGCCTGGATTTTGTTTGGACTAGCGATCAATCAACGATGGGATCACGACTCCCTTGCTGCTTCGTTGCCGAACATTGCGGGTTGTTGATTTTCCGTTACCGGGAGCGATCGCCCATGAAACAATAAAAACCGCACGTCAATGCTCAACGCCCGCCTGTTGCCATGACCCTCGCCTCATCACCCTCCGAATCCGGTCAAGCACCCCTCGGCCACAAAAAAGCTCGCGCCCTCAAGCCCGGTAGCCGTCGCCCCGCCAAGGATTTGTGCAGTGAATGCGGTCTGTGCGACACCTACTATGTGCATTACGTCAAAGAGGCCTGCGCCTTCATTAATCAACAGATTGCCGAGCTGGAAACCCAGGCCCACGGCCGCAGCCGCAATCTGGAAGTCGAAGATGACATCTACTTCGGCGTGCATCAGGAAATGATGGCCGCGCGCAAAACCGAGCCGATCGAGGGGGCCCAATGGACTGGCATTGTTAGCTCGATCGCGATCGCCATGCTCACCAGCGGCAAAGTGGAGGGGGTCGTCTGTGTGCAAAACACCCCGGAAGACCGCTTCCAACCCCAACCGGTGATTGCCACCACCCCCGAAGAAATCTTGGCCGCCCGGGTGAACAAACCCACCCTTTCGCCCAACCTGTCCGTTTTGGAACAGATTGAACAATCGGGCATGAAGCGGTTGTTGGTGATTGGGGTGGGCTGCCAAATCCAAGCCCTGCGAGCTGTCCAAGACAAGCTAGGCCTCGAAAAGCTCTATGTGCTCGGCACGCCCTGCGTGGACAACGTGACCCGGGCCGGCCTGCAAAAATTCCTCGACACCACCAGCCGATCGCCCGACACCGTGGTCTATTACGAGTTCATGCAGGATTTCCGCGTGCATTTCAAGCACGAAGACGGTTCCACGGAAACAGTGCCCTTTTTTGGCCTGAAAACCGATCAATTAAAGGACGTGTTTGCCCCCTCCTGCATGACCTGTTTTGATTACGTCAACTCCCTCGCGGATTTGGTGGTGGGCTATATGGGTGCGCCCTTTGGTTGGCAGTGGCTGGTGGTGCGCAATGAAACGGGCCGCGAACTGTTGGAAATGGTGCGCGACCAAATTGAAACCCAACCGGTGATGTCCCAAGGGGAGCGTCGGGCCGCCGTCCAAAACAGCATTCCCGCCTACGACAAGGGGGTCACGATTCCCATGTGGGCGGCTAAGTTGATGGGTTTGGTGATTGAGCGGGTGGGGCCCAAGGGTCTGGAATATGCTCGTTTCTCGATCGACTCCCACTTCACGCGCAACTATCTCTATGTCAAGCGCCACTACCCTGAAAAGCTAGCGGAGCATGTGCCCGCCTATGCCCAAAAAATTGTGGAGCAATACCAATTACCGGACTAGAACCGATCATCGGATAGTCTGAAATCCTGATTCCACCCTGACGTGATCGCGAGAACAAGGGACTTAAGAGCCGGTGCGCAAATTTCTATCCAACTTGGGGGATGGAGACGACGAACCCGTGTTGTGGGCAGCTCTGCTTCGATATGGAGACGACGAACCCGTGTGTTTCTGGGTTGTGGGCAGCTCTGCTTCGATGCGGTGGATCGATCGCCTGAACCAGCGCCACTTGGGAGCCACCAACACCCGATAGCGATTGCCCACCTTCAGCCGATCGAACGGGGTTTCGAGCGGCAGCCAATCCCCACGCTTGGGCCCCTCAACCCACAGCTTTTCGCCCGTCTCGATCGTCACCCGATATCGATATCGGTATTCAGTCACCCGGCGCGATCGCTTCACGGTTTTGCCGTTTTCTTCAACGGTTTCCTGCTTCGAGGTGCGATACCGCTTCAGCAATCGTTCTTTGGCCACCACGGCGATCGGGATGGTTTCCCCGGCCAGTGCGAAATAGCTGAACTGCAACCCCCCCAGCAGCACACTGAGCAGGATAAGCGCGATCATGCCGCGCCCATATTTGCGAATGAAGGGATGGTCGGTCAGCCAGGCGATCATGGTTAATCCCAGAGTGAGGGGGACTGGCTCAGGGGTTGGTGGGTGCTTGGTTCGGAATCAACAGCCGCAGGGTTGAAAAGCCCAAAACCAGCAGGAATAACACTAGCCCGATCGCGCAGGCATAGCTCATTTCTAGGTTTTCAAAGGCCTGTTCATAGAGGTAATAGACCACGGTTTTGGAGCTGCTGCGGGGGCCGCCTTGGGTCATGATGAACACCTCTTCAAAGACCTTGGTGGCGGAAATGGCGGAAATGGTGGCCACCAACAGCCAGTAAGGGCGCATCAACGGAACTGTAATATCCCAATGTTTGCGCC
Source organism: Limnothrix sp. FACHB-881 (assembly GCF_014698135.1). Lineage (NCBI taxonomy): Bacteria > Bacillati > Cyanobacteriota > Cyanophyceae > Pseudanabaenales > Pseudanabaenaceae > Limnothrix > Limnothrix sp. FACHB-881. The sequence goes on along the minus strand of NZ_JACJSN010000007.1, from coordinate 96,689 downwards.
AACCATCGGAGCCATCGAGGGCGGCAGCTTCGTAAAGGTCGGCGGGAATGGCTTGCAGTCCGGCTAAATAAACCACCATGTAATAGCCGAGGCCTTTCCAGACCGTGACGGCCATCACGCTCCAAAGGGCCCATTGGGGACTGGTCAGCCAGGGAATGGGACGAGAAACAAGGCCAAGGCCGGTGAGCAGTTGGTTCAGCAGGCCATTTTCCGCATACATCCAATTCCAGGCAATGCCGGCCACCACGCTCGACACAATCACGGGCACATAATAGGCGGCACGAAACCAACGGATCCCCGCTAATTTTTGGTTCACCAAAATGGCCAAACCCAAGGGGGCGATCGTCAGGATGGGGACGACGGTTAATAGGTAGACGATCGTTTGGCCCAGGGTTTTCCAAAACAGCCGATCGCCCCACAGGCGCAGGAAGTTAGCCCCGCCCACCCAGCGCGGCGCTTCGGTCAGGTCGTAGTCATAGCGCGTGAAGCTGAGGTAAAAGGCTTGCAAGGCCGGGTAGAAGGTGGTGATGGTCAAGACGACCAAGGCCGGCAGCAGGAATAGATAGGGCGTGAGCAGGGCCCATTGGCGATCGCTCAGGGATTTGCGGGGTAACTGGAACATGGGCAAGGTTCCCAGTATGTGGACTGTTGAATTGAACTGAATTGAACTTCTAATTTTTCGTTTTTACCAACTGCTTGCCTTTTACCTTTTGCCTTTTACCTTGTGTTCTTTGCCTTGTGTTCTTCGCTTGTTAACTAACGCACCAAAGGCGATCGCTTCCGTTTCAAAATTTCCCCATAGAGGGCTTCGAGTTGGTTGAGGTTGCGATCGAGGGTGTAGCGTTCCAAAACACGCTCCCGGGCCCGCTGGCCCAGCAAGGCGGTGATTTCCTCATGTTCTGCCAGCATGGGCAGCAAGGTTCGCAATTGTCCATAGACTTTTTGCGGATTGAGGCGAATTCCGGCTCCCTGTTCGATCGCCTCGCCATCGGCCCCCACCTCCGTGGCCAGGCAAGCAACCCCGCAGGCCATCGCCTCCAACAACGAGAGGGACAACCCTTCCACTAACGAGGGCAGCACAAACACATCGGCGGCCCGCAAGATGTCGATCCGGCGACTTTCGTTAGCCACATAGCCCATCCATTCCACCCCATGCTCGGGGCCGTAGAACGTTTGGAGGGAGGCTTTCAGGGGGCCGCTGCCAACAATCGCCAGTTTGCAATGGCTGGGCATTTTCGCTTTTTTCCAAGCCTTCAGCAGGGGTTCAACGTTTTTCTCTTGCGCCAGACGGCCCACATAAACAAACAGGCGATCGCACCCCAATTCCCGTTTCACAGGCGAGGGGCCGGGGGCATATTTGAGCACATCAACTCCATTGGGAATCACCGCCACTCGATCGCCCTCAACCCCCAACTTAATCAGCATGTCGCGCTGAATTTGAGAGAAGACGATCGTGCAGTCATAGCTAGCTAAAAAGGGTGCATAGAGTTGATAGGTTAATTGTTGAGTGCCGGAGGTGAAATTACGCAGTTTTTGATCGAAAGCAGGGTGAAAGGTGGAAATTAGCGGCAATTGTAATTCGTCGCAAATTTCTGGCAACACAAAATCCAACGGCGAAAGGGTCAAGGATGCATGGAGCAAATGGGGACGCAACCGGCTGAGAGATTGCGTCAAAACTTTGCTGGCCCCAAAGGTGGGCAACGTATAAATTTGGGATTTATAGAGATAGGGAAGCGGGACTTCTTTCACATCCCGCTGCGCTTCGTCTTCGGTTTCTTCTTCTTGGGCAAAGTGTAAAAAGCTCACCTCATGGCCCCGATCGCGTAATGCGTTCGTGATCTCTCGGCTGTAGGTGACGTTGCCGCAAAATGGAGATCGTTTACCCAACCAAGCGACGTGCATGGAATCCGAAAACCTGAATTAGCGAAAATGATTGGGCTAATGAATTGGTGAATTCACCCAATCAAGAGGAACTCAACAACGGAAATTTAACAGCAGAGATTTAAAAACAAGAGTTCAACAGCAAGAATTCAGCAACACAAATTCAACAACACAAATTCAACAACACAAACTCAGCAACACAAATTCAACAACAAGATGCATACCGGGAGAATGCTTAGGTCGATCGCGGCAAACTCGTAACGGAAATATACCAGGTTGCTACGCCGCCTGCGATTGCCAGAACGGCCAACAACAGCAACACCGCAGGCAACCCCCAATAGGCTTCGGCCACGCTGGAGAGGGCCAGGGGCAAACTGAGGGCCACGTTCACGGCGTTGTTTTGTAAGCCAAAGACTTTGCCGCGCATTTCCTCGGGGGTTTCGTGCTGGATGGTGGTTTGCATGGGGATGCCCACGAAGGCGGCGGCGGCTCCCAAACAGACGATCGCGGTCACTGCGCCCCAAAGATGGGTGGTGGTGCTGGCGAGGGCTACGAGGGCCGCTCCCATGCCAAAGGAACCGAAGAGGGCCGATCGGGTGTAGGGCCAGCGGCTGCCAAATTGACCCAGCAGCAAGGCTCCCACCCCCAAGCCCGCACTCCCAGCCGCCAACAGCAGCCCAAATTGGGAGGCTTTGATGTTGGGGATCACTTCCGCCATCCGCACGGCCAAAACCGCCAGGGCCGCGAAGATCGAAAACAGGATCGTGAGTTGAATCAGGGCGTTGCGGATCACGGGGCGATCGAGCAGGTAGCGAAACCCATCGCGCAAATCTTCCAGGACGTGGGGACGTTCGATCGTGTGGTCTTCGGGGGCTTCGCCGGTTTTCATCCACAGCAACAGAGCACCCGCGATCGCGTAGCTGCCGCCAATTAGCAGTTCTTGGCCCAGGTTTTCCCCCAGCCCCCAACGGGCAACCAGATGATTAGCCAGGGCCAGCAGCGGTTCCCCCACGGCAAACCCGACGATCGTGGAGGCCATCATGGTGGTGGTGTAGAGGGAGTTGGCCGACAGCAGGTGTTGCGGCGGCACGATCAGGGGAATGGTGGCTTGCTCGGCGGGGGCAAAGTATTGGGTGAGGGTGGAAACGCAAAAGGTCATGGCCAACAGGGCCCCAAAGCCGATCGGGATGCCCATCACCTCCGGGCCGTCGGCCGTCAGGGCCAACACCACCGGCAAGGCCAACACCAACAGCCCGCGCACCACATTGGTGACCACCAGCACGGTTTGTTTTTGCCATCGATCGACATAAATTCCCGCCAGGGAACCGAACAACACCGCCGGAATCGTGAAGGCGATCGTGATGGCGGAAACCCAGCCGCTGATGGTTTGGCCGGGTTCTTGGAACCGGGCAGCCACGATCGCGATCGCCATGATCAGATAAACCTTATCCGCCAGTTGCGAAAACACCTGCCCACTCCACAGGGCCAGGAAGTTGCGATTTTTCAGCACCGGCAAGAATCCCGTTTCTTCGGAATCGGCGGGGGCGGGTTCGAGTCCTTTTTCCTTGGCCAGGCGAGCTGCCTCGATCGCTGCCTGGTCATGGCCCGCCCCATGCAGCACCAGTTCAGCCAACTCGTCCACCTCTTCCGTGAGCCGTTTTTTCAGGGGCAACGGTTGGGGGGCCGGCTGGCTCTTGTGCAGTTCCGCTGGGGGCGTGTCGGGTTGGGACGAAGTGGGGGACATGGGCGATCGGGGAAAAGATGGCAAGCGATGGAATCGAGTCGGCAACGGGCCCTAAACCGGTGGTTTGTGGAGAGTTACACCAAAGCAGGCGGGGCCAGGGCCGTGTTCAGGTAGGTTTCCAGGGATTTGGCCGATCGAATCCCCTGTCCAAAATGATATTGGGCATAGTGCCGTAACAGACGCTCCAGCCGCTGCCAATGGCGCAGGGGATCGGCCAAGGTTGTCCGATCGCCCGGTGGTGACGCTGCAAATAAATCATTTAGGCTTTGCCACTCGGTGGCCGTTAAGCGCAAGGGCGAAAACTTGACCGAGACTCCCGAACTGGGCAGCACTCGTGTGGGTTGTCGCGCCGCCAACCAGGCCATCGCCTCCGGATTGTCCAGGGCTGCCAGGTCGATCGCCCCGCCCGCAGCGGCACTGAATCCCACCCGCCAATGGGGATCTGTCCAATCGGGGGCGATCGGGCGTTCCGTTAGATTGCATTGGCCCAACTGCGGAGCCACCCCCGCCACCGCCAACAGGCGACCAATCCCGGCGCAGAGGATTGGCAACAACTGACCCAAGGCCACCACCCGATCGCTCGGTAAAGGCAGCGCCTCCAATGCATGAAGATCCTCATTCAGGGTGGTGAACAGATCCGGTTGGGGATGGCCATCCAACGCCTGAGCCAAGGCCAACTCGGCCCAATATTGAGCCGTCATCAGCTTCCCCAAATCCCTTGTTAGGCCCGCATAGGCCGTGATCGATTGGGCTTGGGCAATGCGATCGAGACTGCGCCCTCGGCCCACCAACAGCTCATTCACCACAAACAAATTGCTGCGGCCCCCAATTTTCGATTTTGGCTTGCGTGCGCCGGGGGCCACCGCCCGAATTAACCCAAATTCCAAGGTCAAAATTGTGAGCAACAGATCCGACTCCCCCAAAGGCACGCCCTTGAGGTTAATGCCCGTCGCCTGGTAGGTGCGGGAATGGTTCATGCGGTGGGCGGCTCCTCCGTTTCAGCAGCCCAACCGGCCGAGCGATCGCGTCGCAAGAAGTCCACCCCGCGTGATGTGCCCAAACGAGTGGCCCCGGCTTCAATTAGGGCGATCGCCTGATCCGTGGTGTGGATGCCGCCGGCCGCCTTAATCCCAATCCGGCCCCGGGTCCAATCCTTCAGCAACCGCACATCCTCGATCGACACGCCCCCATTCCAGCCCGTGTGGGTTTTCAGGAATGCCGCCCCCGCATCCATGGCAATTTCCACCGCCAATTGTCGCTCTGCCGACTCCAGCAGCGACCACTCCAAAATTACCTTCACCAACGCGCTGGCGCTGGCCATCTCCACAATTTCCGCAATTTCCCGATGCACCGCGTCAGCCGCACCGGCCTTCAGCCAACCCAAATTCAGCATCACCTCCAACTCCCGCGCCCCCTGCTCCAGGGCTTCTTCCGCCTCTGTGCATTTGGTTCGGGTGGTGGTGGCTCCGGATGGAAACCCGATCGGGCAAATCACCACCGGTCGCCGATTGTGCAACAACGACACCGCCTGGCGCACGTGGGTGGGCATCACACAAACGCCCGCAAAACCGAAGCGATCGGCCTCTGCGCACCACTGCTCCACATGCTGCGGCCCCGCCGCCGGGTGCAACAGCGCATGGTCAATGTGTTGGGCCAGGTCAATGGTTTCAGCCAGACGCTGATTCGTCTGTTCGTCAAAAGCGAGGGTCATCAAGGTTAATCCACGTTAATCCACTGGATCCACCGATCCAAAGGTAGGGCCACAACGGTCAGGATTTCCCTATTTTGTCGCAGATTTGGTGCGATCGGGCCGCCCCAGCCCCATCACCCGCTGGCCTCATCCTGATCGGGCGATCATTCAACCTACATTTCGGATTCAGTTGGTTTGCTCCTCAGCAAGGGGTTAAATCCCAATCGATAAGGTCACAATTCCTAGTGATCTCGATCAATATCCCAAGCGGTCGCAATTCCCTATACTTCTCAGACCTCATTAAAACTCGAAGTTGACGCGTGAATCGGCACTCAAAAATATCAACACTGACAATGACTTGACCGTTCACTAATCAGCCTTGTCAACTGCTCGATCGCGCTTATCCTCTTGGCCAGATCAGTCCAAGATTGACTGATCAATCATTCACAGATCAGCAATTCACGGATCAATCGCCACGGATCATCCTGAATTCTCATGCTAGCTGATGAACAACCAAGAAACCCAAGGTAGCTTTCGATCACAGCCCTGGCTGGCTGCTGAATGATCGCTCAAGTTATCGTTGCCCAAAAAATAATTTGAACCCAGAATTCAAATCATTAACAACAGCAACTCTAATGATTGCCAAAATATTAGTCTAGGTTTAATTCGAGATAAAAATCTTAAAAATTTTCTTGTAGATTTTTATTGCTTCGCTTTTTGTGCAAGAAGGTCGATTTTTATACATTGTCCGTGTATTCTTGTATATTGAATATGTTTCTACACGTAGTTTGTGATCTGCATCTCTTCTCATTCTGGATATTGACTGACAAATTTTTGCTGCCTGTTGAAGTGAATTGGCTACGGACGTTGATTGTTTAAGCCCCTACCGACAGAATCAAGCCCCTAACCATGATTCATCTGTCAACGCTTTTTCGAGTTTCCCAGGCGATCGCTCGCACCATTGAAATCAACGAGCTGCTACAAGTGTTGTCCAGCCATGTTCTGGAATATTCAGGAGCAGAAAAATGCGCTCTCCTTCTATTGCAAGACGGTGAGTGGGAACTGCGAGCCTTGGCAGATTCTCGAGGGGTGCAGCTAACAACGCTGCCTCTTGTATATAGTCAAGATGTGCCCAGTAAGCTCATTCAATACGCAGAAACGCACCTAAAACCAATTGCCATTGAAAACCTTTGCACTGATTTGCCTGTAATTGGCAATTATTTAAAAATTCATCGCCCTCAAAGTTTGCTTTGCTTGCCATTGCTGAACCAAGAGACTCTGTTGGGCATTTTATATCTGGAACATCGATCGGCTCAGGGACTCTTTACGGACGATCGGTTCATGGTTTTGGATTGCTTGGCGAACCAAGCCGCGATTGCCCTAGATCATGCAAGGCTTTACCAAACCGTGCAACGCAATGAATCTCGTTTGCGTGCCGTGTATGAGTCTAATAATGATGCAATTATGCTCCTGAGCGAAAAGTGCTTTGTGGATTGTAATTCGGCAACATTGGCTATCTTTAAGTGCCCAGCAAAATCAGAATTTTGTGGTAAGCATCCTTCGCAAATTTCTCCGGAATATCAACCCAACGGGCGCTTATCGAGCGAGGCCGCGACTGATCATATTGTGACGGCACTCACCCGGGGCTATGACCGTTTTGAGTGGCAACATTGCCGCTGGGATGGCTCGGAATTTATTGCCGAAGTGCAGCTCTGCCGAATGGAAATAGATGATCAGGCAATTTTGCAAGCGATCGTCCGGGATATTAGCGATCGAAAGGCCGTGGAGGCGGCCATTCGCCAAAAATCTGCAGAACTGGAGCAGGCACTCTTGCAACTGCAAAAGACACAATTGCAACTGGTGCAAATTGAAAAAATGTCGGTTTTGGGAAATTTGGTAGCAGGGGTAGCCCACGAGATTAATAACCCGATCGGGTGCATTGTGGGCAATGTTAGCGTTATGCAGAATTACGTCATCGACTTGATGGAAACTTTGAATCTCTATCAAACGAATTTCCCTGAGCCGGGCATCACGATTGAACAGCAATTAGATGCGATCGACCTGGACTATTTGCGGCAAGACGCGCCGGATGTGATGCAAGCCATTAAGGATTCGGGCGATCGAATTGCTGCCATTAGCCAGAGTTTGAGAATATTTTCGCGGACAGATGGGGCTGAAAAGCAACCTTTTAATGTGCATGATGGGCTTGATAGTACGGTCTTGATCTTGCGACATCGGCTCAAGTCCAATGAGCAACGACCGAAAATTGAAGTAGTGACCCACTATGGCCAATTGCCGGAAATTAACTGCTTTCCGGGGCAGCTCAACCAGGTTTTTATGAATATTTTGGCCAATGCAATTGACGCGATCGATGAATTGAGCGAAGGCAAAAGTTTTCAAGAATTAGCCCAATCGCCGCACCAAATTACGATTAGCACAAGGGCGATCGAGTCGGGGATTCAAATTATGATTGCGGATGATGGGCCGGGGATGCCCCCTGAGGTTCAACGGCGCATTTTTGACTATATGTTCACCACCAAAGAAGTGGGCAAAGGAACCGGCCTAGGGTTGGCTATTGCCCATCAAATTGTGGTGGAAACCCATGGCGGGGCGATCGATTTGCAATCCCAAGTGGGCGAAGGCAGCACATTCACGCTCACTTTGCCCTGTTGAACGCCGGGCAAAAGGCTCGATCGAGAACTGAAGAGAATGCCTGAATGGGTCTGAGCTGCGGGGCGATCGGCAGAGGCTAAGCCGCAGGGGCGGGGGTGAGTTGCCCTTGCTGAAGCTGCCAACAGCGATCAGCCACATCCAAAAGATCACTGGGATCATGGGTGACCACCAACAAAGTCCAATGGGCCTTCAATCGCGACAGCAAACCGGCCAACTGTTGTCGCATGGACCAATCCAACCCGGCGGTGGGTTCGTCCAACAGCAAAATGCTGGGTTGGCGAATCAGTTGCACCGCCAGAGCCAAGCGCCGTTGCTGGCCACCACTGAGGGTGTAGGGCGAGATATTCAGGGCCAACTGTTCCAACCCCACAGCGATCAGAGCCTCGTGAATTTGCTCTGAATTAATTTCCGGGTGACCTAGCCGCAATTCTTCGAGCACGGTGGAGCCGCAAAAATGCCGCTCAGGAAATTGAAACACCAACCCCGCTAACTGTTGCAGGGACTCGGGAAATAGGGGGCGATCGCGCCACAGCACTTGTCCGCTGGTTTGGCTGGCCAAGCCGGCCAAGATTTCCAACAGGGTGCTCTTGCCGGAACCGCTGGGGCCAATCACCAGGGTCAGTTGTTGGGGAACCAATTCCAGATTCACTTGGTGCAAAATGGCCTTGGCGGCGGCGGCGGGGTGATAGCTAACGGAGTCCAAACGCAGCATGGAAGAAAGGGGGCGCGGAGGTGGATCGGGCCCTATTGTAGGGGGCTAATCAACGGCTCGAATGAATGATTCAACGCATGTTCGATTGTTCGATCCGATATTTCGATACGTTCAGGAGTGATGGTTATGGATCTCGGCCGCTTTGTTGCTCAAGGGCGATCTCCTGTGGTGGCCGATCGCGCTCGAAAGCGATCGACTCGGCCCCGCCTGTCCCGATCGCTGTCAATATCAATGGCTTGGCTGGCTGGGGCGATCGGGCTGTTCTGGGGCTGGTGGGCTTTGCCGGCCGGGGCGGATCCGTTCCGATCCCAGAATCCTCGCCCCGTGGGCGATCGGGCTGAGGCGGCCTTCGTCATGCTGTTCAAAAATGGTAATTACCCCGCGGCCCGCCGTTTAGCCCAAGAGGCGATCGCCCAAGAACCCCAAGAGCCTTTGGGCTATGCCTTAGCCGGTGCATTGGCCTATCTCGATGGCCAGTGGGATCAGGTGCAAACCGCCGCCAATCAGACCCTTGCCGCTGCCAACACCCTCAAAACCACTGATGCCCTGCGCGGTAACCTCTACATCGGCGTGGGACATTTTCTGGAAGGGGCGTTTATTGTGTCCGAAGGTGGTCGCGGCCCCCTCCAAGGTGCACCAGAAGCCTTGGCCAAACTGTCCCAGGTTAACGAAGCTTTGGATGCAGCGGCGGCCATCAGTCCCAACGATCCGGAACTGAACTTGATTCGGGGATCGCTGGATGTGTTGTTGGCGGATAATTTGCCCTTTGGCAATGTGGATGGGGCTGTGAACTCCCTCCAGCGGGGCAGCCCTGACTATGTGGTCGATCGCCTGTTGGCGGCCATTTACCGCCGTCGCAAAAACTTTTCCCAGGCGATCGCCTCAGTCGATCGCGCCTTGGCCAAGAGTCCCCAAAATCCCGACCTTTGGCATTTAAAAGGGCAAATTCTCTACGAACAAGGACGCAGCAGCCAAAATCTTGATTTGCTGAAGCAATCGGAAGCCCTGTTTTTGCAGGTGTTGGCCCAGCGGGAGCAAATGCCCCGCGCCGTGATTCGGCACTTGGAAAAAAACGAGTTGCGGCGAGTGCAGCGGGAAATTCGCAACCTGCGCGGCTAATTTGGGCCCCTGATTGGAATCAGTAAACCTCTTTCACGAAAACCCCTTTCTTCCAGATCGGCTGATCAACGATCATCTTGTAGGTTGAGTTGAGGCACGAAACCCAACAGCAACAAGGCTTGCAGTGATCGAGTTGGGTTTCGCAAAGCTCAACCCAACCTACTGGAGAACTTCGGTGGTTTGGTTAGGGCTGGAATCCCCATGCCTTTAGAGAGGATGTCAAAAAAAGAAGGGGCCGAAGCCCCCTGCTGAATGGGTACTGAAGCCTGAATCTTGCTGAAATCTTGCTGAATTGATGATTTGCACCAGATCGATCGACCTGTTTGGGCGATCGAATCAGCCTTAGCGGCGACCCATATCCCTGGCCATATCTTTGAAGCCATTCAGGCTGGGGCCCGGACGACGACGCGGCGTGTTGCTGGGCACAAACTTCGATGCAAAAGCCGTTTCCGGCGGCAGGGTTACCGGGGCCGGAGCGGGCTTAGGTGGCTCGGGCGGCTTGGCCGGGGCTGCGGGGGCTGCGGCCTTGGCTGCTTTAATGCTGGTTTTGGTGCTCTTGGGAGCTGGGGCCGGAGCTTCCGGAGCGGCGGCCACGGGGGCTGCCGGTTCCGCAACCACAGCGGGGGCTTGGGGAGCCGGGGCGGCCGGGGTGCTGTCCCCCGTACCTTGTGCATCACCAATTTCCAAGAAGAAAGCGTCTTTTTGGGAACCGAAGAGGTTCTTCAGGGGGCCGATCGGCATGGTTTCGTCGTCAGGTGAGTGGTGGGGTTTTAGCCGTTGCGAGAACCGTTGCGGGATTGATGAGGCGATCTCAAGTGAGACCTCGCCCTGACGCTCCACACAGGAAGTGGCTCTGGGGCAAGGTTCAGGGTTGATCGCCAAGACAGCAATTGGGCCGGCTGCTCATTCACCGGTAAAGGCGGTCTTTACAGACTAGGTACAATTGCTTACAAAATGCAATGTTTCGCAACACTTGTTCTCAGCATTGTATCTGTCCTCGGTTCGATCGACGAGGGGCCGTGGATGATTGTCTGGAATTGATGTTTTGATCGCTGGTGTTTTTACGTTTCGGATCTTTTGGATTTTTGGGATCTCGACGTTCACGGAGCGTCGCTAGCGAGTGAGGCGACGTTCGATCGCGTCGGCCACCGCCGTGGCCACCGCAACCCGCGCAAAGTACTTATCCTCTGCGGCAATCAAAGTCCAAGGGGCCAAGGGCGTGTGGGTTCGTTGCACCATTTGGTTCACTGCCACCGAATACAGGGGCCACCGCTCCCGATTGCGCCAATCCTCGTCAGTGAGTTTGTATTGCTTGAAGGGATTGTCTTTGCGTTCCTGGAACCGGCGCAGTTGTTCTTCTGGGCTGATGTGCAACCAAACTTTCACCAGCACCATGCCACTGGACATTAGTTGGCTTTCAAATTCATTAATTTCCTGATAGGCCCGTCGCCACTCCGTTTCGGTGGCAAATCCTTCAATTCGTTCCACCAAAACCCGCCCGTACCACGATCGATCAAAAATCCCGATCGTGCCCGCCGCCGGTAACCAGCGCCAAAATCGCCATAGGTAGTGGTGCGCGCGTTCCTCCGCCGTGGGGGCCGCAAAGGCATGAACCCCATAGCTGCGGGGATCCAACATGCCCGTTAACCGCGAGATGGCTCCCCCCTTGCCCGCCGCGTCCCAACCTTCAAACAACACCAACACGGGTAACCGTTGGCGATGGATTTGCATTTGCAGCGATCGCAGCCGGGCCTGCTGTTCCGCCAGTTTCCGTTCATATTTACTGCGAGACAGGGCTTGACTGAGGTTCACCCGTGCCAGCAAGTCCGGTTCACCGGGATGCAACTCCGCTTGGGCCGGCAGGGCGGGCGGGGGAGAAGCCTGGCTGCGTTGGCGATCGAGTGCTCCGGCAATGGTGGCAATGGTTTCGCTCAACACTTTGATCACCGCCCAGCGGCGGCTGTTGCCTTCCACCAAAGTCCAAGGAGCTGCTCCCGTGCTGGTTTCCGCCAGCATCGCTTCCGCCAAGTCCCGATATTGGCGATAGTGCTTGGCCTGTTGCCAATCTTCCGGTCGCACCCGCCAAGCCTGAAAAGGATCCGCTTGGTATTTTTTCAGGCGCTTTTTCAGCTCATCACGGCCGAGATGAATAAAAAATTTGGCGATCGCCGCGCCTTCATCCGCCAACTGTCGCTCAAAGGCATTCACTTCCCGGGTGGCTTCGGGAAACTGTGGATCCGGCAGCCGGCCAAACAGGCGATCTTCCAGCAGGTGGCTATACCAACTGTGATAGAACAGCCCGATCGTGCCCGCTTCCGGCAACCGCAACCAAAAACGCCGCAACCAGGGAAATCCCAGCTCATGGGGTTCTGGCGGAAAAATTGGATGTACTTGAAAGCCGCGTGGATCCAAGGAGTCGCGCAATTCCTTGACGATCGCCCCCTTGCCCGCCGCCGCCCAGCCTTCCAGGGCAATAATCACCGGTAATTGGGCTTCCCGACAGTCCGCTTGGAGCGATCGCAACTGAAGAGCCAAGCGATCGCGCTCTGCGACATAGGTGGCCTTATCCAGCTTCAGGCTGAGATCCAACATGTCCAGCATGGCTTGTCCTCCAGGCGAGCAGTGGCACGAAGCAACGGCAGCAATCACGGTGCATGGCGGGCAGTAACGGAGCCTGATGCACAATCACCTCCATCGCCAACCCCAGCAGCGCGGCCTTGCGCTTACGGCCATCAATTGCCACAACCTTAGCGATTGCTGTTCCGGTCTGCTGCAAAACGTAAAGAAGACTTTAGTCGAGCAACTCCTCAGCCCGATTGTCATCCATCCAAATTGCCGCGAAAACGGCCGCAATTTGCCGAAAACAGCCCGATCGACAAGAGTTCGATCGGCCCACTTGGCAGGGTGTGATTGACGAAATTTGGAGGTCTTGCCCGCAGGTTCCATTAAGTTTCAATCAAGTTTCAAAGGAGTTTTGCTGAATTGCGATTCAAAAAATATTAAATCTTGATCAATGTTTTTGATTATTGGGAATTTGGTCATTTTCGATTTCGATTTCGATTTCGATTTTGATTTTGATTTTGATCAATACCCTATGAATGCTTGATGTTGGTCAGGATTTAATGATTTTGCTTGTAATCTATGCTCTATCTACGCCTTGAAACCTTGATTGAAATTTCTTAGCTGGACAATTCAGACCATCCAACTCACTCTTAGCCAGTTTAATCAAAGCTGTTGCCTTTGATTATTCGTTGCTTGGATTTGAGATCAAGGATTTCCAAATCGAAATTCAGGGCTAGGGGGGTGCTCATTGCGATTATTACTCCCTGAGTTGGTAATGGGTATGACTGATTCTTGGCGCGATCAGATGCAGTCGGTGGTTTTGGAGCTAGGGCAAATCTCGCTACGGACAGCAGAAGCGGTTCAATGCCTCTCCAGTCAGCTCGATCGGCTGAGTCAATGCTTGGAACAGCAGGGTGAATTTTTGCAAAAAACTTTGCAGCAACAGGGACAACAAATCGAAGAAAAGATCGAGCGCCAGATCGAACAACAACTTGAATTGCAAAGTTGGCAAATTCAGCAACAATCGAAAGAGATTCATCAACAGGTGAATCAGCAAGTTAATCAGCAAATTGGAAAACAAATCGAACAGCAGATTAGCCAGCAAATTGAGCGACAAATTCAGCAGCAAATTGTGCTGCAAAATCAGCAGATGCAGCAAATTCAGCAACAGGGGCAACAATTGCAACAGGTTCTAGAGCAATTCTGCCAACGCAATCTTGAACAACAGGCCCAACATTGGGAACAGCAGGGGCAGTTATTGGCCCAACAGAATCAACATTTGCAACAGCAAGGACAGCAAATTAAACAGCAGGAATATCAGGTATTTGCCCTTTGCGATGTGTTGCAAGCTCTGGTGAGTCAGCAAACGGCTACGCATCAAGCGATGGCTCAACTGATAGACCGGTGGGCGATCGATCTGCCATCGCCCGCACCGACTGAGCCATTGCGTACCCTGTCGCCCTGGGTAACGGCCGGAACAACGGGGGATGATGGATTGGCCAAGGTCGATCGCGCCGATCGACTGGACAACGCCCAAGGAGCCGCGAATTCCGGTCACCCTGCGGAATCTGATCGCTCCGTGGCCCTTGCTGCTCCGCCAGGTCTCTGGCCCATTTCAGAGTCGATCGCCCCTCAGACCTTTGGGGAGAGTCCGCCTTTAGGGCCAACCCTCCCCTATGAAGATGTATCCTTTGCTACTGGCTACTCGGTTGGATAGTTCGCTGCGATATGATGGGCACAAAAGCGCTCAAGGTGTTCTTAATTCGCCGTTTGAACCGAATATTTCCCGGATTGTTCACTGCCTTGAGGAATAGTGGATTTTACGGTGGGCCTTTTTTGATGGAGGCCGATCGCGCCTGAAGACCCTCGCGCCTGAAGACCCTCGCGCCTGAAGATCACAGCCATGGACTGAGAAGTGGAATTCAGACGCTGCGATTCAGACATTGCGATCCAGACATTGCGATCCAGACGTTACGATTCAAACGTTCGGAAGTACGGTATCCCTAACCCCCTGGCAGAGCGATCGCGCCATGTGTTCTGAAGTTGCTGCCGTAGTTGCCGCCGTACAATGGCCATGGGGTTTTTCGGCCCCATGGGGTTCATCCAAGGCGATCGACATCCTGCGCCATTCGGTGGCAGGCCGTTGATCCATGTCAATGGTTGTCGTGAAATATCGATGTTTTGTATTGCCTGAGGTTAGCACCGCCGGTGTCTGCCCAAGAGTCGTTACCATCCCCGATCGATCCCCTCGTTCAGCCCGACCCTGAGCGAGTCTTTGCGCTGATCGATCGCATCTTGCCGTTTGAAGTTTGCCTCTATCACCAAGTCTTGCCCCTAGACCGGCAAGACAATCAAATCATTTTGGGCGTGGTGAATCGCGACGCGGACTTGAGCTATGTCCAGCGGATGCTCGCTCACCTGAATGATCAGTTGGTCTACCGCCCGATCGCCCTGGAAACCCAACAGGAGCTGCTTTCCGCATTTTTGAGCTACGACTGTCAGCGAAAGTCTGAGGGTTATGTAGAACCCAGCCATTCTGAATCCTGGCAACCCTCCTTGGGCAACTCCCAACCGAACGCCGCTCCAGATTCGCCAGCGGCCTCGTTGGGCCATGGCACCTTGGGCGCGGGAACGGATTCCGGGCCGTTGGATCCGGAGCTGCGTCCCCTGGTGGAAGTCAGCGATTGTCTGTCGGATTTGCAACCGGCCTTGCCACCGATCGAGCATGGTTTTGTTGTCGATGATTTGATGGACGATTGGGACGATGAGGAGCTAGATGAGTTGGGAGAAACCATCAGCGCTCCCGCAGACTTTGCGCACTGGAATCAGCTTGGTGCTCTGTCGCCCCCAGGCGAGCCAGATCCAGACGAAGACATGGAAACCCAACCGGTTGGTCGGTTTCAAAACCATGACAACCCCGAACCATTTGACCCTTGGGCCAGTCCCCAGAATTGGTTAAGCGCTGGCAGTTCCGAGGAACATCAGTTGCATCACCTGGCGGCACATCCCTCGCTGCTGGATCCTGGGTCATTGGATCCCGGATCAATGGATTTGGGAGCGGTGGATTTGGGAGCGGTGGATGTGACCGAAACCCTGGTGACGGCGGCCCAAAGTACCCCAGATCCTGATTGGCAACAATTGCACCGGAAGGGGGAGTTAGCGGAAGCCTGCGGCTCCCCTTCGCTGACACCGGATGATATTCCGGATCTACCTATGGATACCCTTACAAACCATGCAGTGGTGACTGCCAGTGACCTAGGCACAGGGCAGGGCGCGGCCCCTTCCCTGTTGCCCGTCGATTTATCAACTGAGCGACCGATCAATGGCCCCGTAGATTTACCGGCGGAGTTGGCGGAGTTGGAGCAAGCTTTGGTGCAGGCGTTGGAGCGATCGACTCCGCCGGCCCAAACCGCTGTTCCGAGTGCTTCGGAGGTGGAGGCCGCTTGGATTCATCCCACGGTGTCCGTCCCGATCGAGTGGGCCGACTTAAATCCCAGTCCTCTGGTGTTGCACACTCGCTATGCCGATCGCCCGCTGTCGGAATTGGGAGATTTGCCGCCTCGGGCCCTGATGCAGGAGTTATTGCAACGGGCGATTGAAGGAGGGATTGGCCGGCTATATTTTGATCGCCCTGAGATCGATCGCACCCGAATTCTCTGTAGCCGCGATGGGATTATGCAAGCGGCCCTGGATCCGTTGCTCCCTTCCACCTTTCAAGGGGTGATCGATGAGCTAAAGTTGCTGGCTAATTTGCCCCTGTTGCCTCCCGTGGGGAAACCGCGCCAGGTCGAGATCGAGCGCATCTATCGCAGTGAGTTATTGCTCCTGCGGTTGCGAATTGCGCCGGGCCGGTTGGGCGAAGAAGCCACGTTGCAGGTTTTGCGAGGAGCGGCCTTGAAGTTTCATCAGCGCCAACAGCTCTCGAAACTGAGCCAAGACGCGATCGACCTGACCCGCCAACTGCAAAAGAAGCTGGCGGAGATGCAGGTGCGGGCTTCCCTGTCTCAAGACTTCAACCCCCGATCGCAGGAGTTGACGCAACTGATGGGAGTGGTGCAGCGGTTAATTGAGCGGCTGGGCAACTGGCGATCGATTTAGCGGCTTGTTAGCCGCTGGCCGCCTTGTTGGTCTTTTCAGGCTGGTTTTGTTTGGTATCGGCTCAAGAAGCCTGGCGATCGGGTTGGGGTTGCGCCATGGCGCGATCGAACCGGCCCTTGGGAATGGCCGCGATCAGTTGGCGCGTGTAATCTTCCCGAGGGTGGTCATAGACCTGATCAGCGGGGCCCAATTCCTCAAACCGGCCTTGGTTCATCACGGCGATGCGATCGCTCATGAACTTCACCACGCCCAAGTCATGGGAGATGAAAATGTAAGTCAAACTAAATTCGCTCTGCAATTCCTTCAGCAAATTCAGCACCTGCGCTTGCACCGACACATCCAACGCCGACACGGACTCATCACAGATGAGAAACTTGGGATTCAAGGCCAGCGCCCGGGCAATGCAAATCCGTTGGCGCTGACCGCCAGAGAACTCGTGGGGATAGCGGTTCATCCAGTCGGGCTTGAGACCCACCCGCTCCAGGAGGTAGGCCGCCTGCTCGCGATACATTTTGCGGGCGGGTAGGGGGTGGTTGGTTTTGCCTTGGGCATGGATCAGCATCGGTTCCATGACCGCGGCCCCGATGGTCATTCGCGGATTCAGGGAACTGAAGGGATCTTGGAAAATAATTTGCATTTCGCGCCGCAGGGCCCGTAGCGCTTTGCCCTTGAGCTGCAAAATATTTTGGTCATCAAAGCGAATTTGGCCACCCATGGGTTCAATCAACCGCAGGAGCGATCGCGCCAGGGTGCTTTTGCCGCAACCACTTTCACCCACCAGGCCCAAGGTCTCCCCAGGAAACACCTCAAAGGACACACCATTCACAGCCAAGGCGTGCCGTTGGGCCATGCCCAGCCAGCCCTTGACCGCGTAGGCCACGCGCAAATCCCGCACGGACAGCAGGGGCGGCAATGCTTGGAGTTTGGTGAGTCGATCGCTCGTTTCGTCCGGTGGAATGGCCAGGGTGATCGGGGCCTGGGGCGCAAGGGATGTGGCAGATGAGCCGGCAGATGAACCCGGTTCGATCGGGGCTGAATCTCGCGCTGCTGCACTCAAAAAGTCCGCCACCGTGGGCAAATAGCGCAGCCGCAATTCTGGCCGCGGCCGGCAGGCCAGCAGCCCTTGGGTATAGGGATGTTGGGGGGCGGTAAAAATTTGCTCCACGGATCCCTGCTCCACCAACTGCCCCTGGTACATGACCGCCACATCGTCCGCCAGTTCGGCAATTAGCCCCAAATCGTGGGTGATGAACAGGATGGACATGGCGCGGTGGCGTTGCAACTCCCGCAGCAGTTCCAAGATCCGCGCCTGCACGGTCACATCCAAGGCGGTGGTGGGTTCGTCGGCAATCAAAATCGCCGGGTCGCCGGCCAGGGCGATCGCGATCGTCACCCGCTGGAGCTGACCACCGGACATTTGGTGGGGGTAGCGATCGAGCATGGCCTGTTGGCGTTGGGTCACAGCCTGTTGCAATTCCCGATCGCTGGGGTTGCCGTTGCGCCACTGATCGCGAATTTGGGCCCGCAGTTCCAGCTCCGGCGGCAATAACTTGACCTCCTGCAACAGGGCGATCGCCTGTTGTCGGGCCGCTGCCTCCGACAGGCCCCGGTGCAATCGAATCGCCTCAATAATCTGAAACCCACAGGTATAGACCGGATTCAGGGCGCTCATGGGTTCCTGAAAAATCATGCCAATCCGTCGCCCTCGGTAACGCCGCAGAGCTTCCGGTGAAAGCTTCAGCAAATTCACCGCCTCCTCGGCATTGGGTTCTCGATACCAAATGCCATCCCCCCTGACGCAACCCAATTCGGGCAGCAACCCCGTGATCGCCAAGGCCGTGACGGATTTTCCCGAGCCGGATTCCCCCACCAGTCCCAGGGTTTGACCGGGCTGTAACTGCAAGGACAACCCATCCACCGCTCGCATGGCCGACTCACCGGCACCAAATTCCACTTGCAAATTGCGAATGTCAAGGACGGGGGAGAGGGTCATAGGTTGCCAAAGGGTGCGTTGCCAAAGGGTGCGATCGAGCGGGCGACAGTGAGACTATCCACCCAGGAAATTTGCCCTGATTCTACCAACTGAATTTCTGAATCTCTTTCCGAACGATTGATCGGCTGATCGGCCTAGCGCCAGCCAAACCAACGCCACCCGTAGCGCAAGCCCTGTTGGAAGTGGGTCAAGGTGGTGAGCACGGCCAACAGGAGATAAAAACCCCGCACGCCCCAAGTGCAACCTTCCAACAGTTGCTCAATGGATTTGGTTTGCCAGCGCAGCAAATTGGCCAGGGTGGCTTTCACCTGTCGATCGATGGTGGGAATTTCCCGCATGGCATCCGGAGCCAAGGGCAATTCTGGATAGCGAGCTGAGTAGGTATAAAACCCCCAAAGGCCGCTTTGTCCCACCTGCTTGCTCAAAAAGCGCTCAACTTGAATTTTGGCTTGCTCGGGCGTGATCCGTTGATGGTCGGCGGCGCGGTTAATCCAGGCCTGTTGCCGCACGGCCGGAGCAATGGCAAACAGACCGGGCACGGCCACGGCCAACACGAGTGCGGTGAGTTGTTGGCCCCGAGGAGGCGGCAACACACCGGCCGCGATGCCTGCGCCCATGCCCAACACGGCAAACACCAATAGATTCAGCAGTTCCAAAATTTCCAAACTGCGGAGGAAATGGCCCACGTAGGCCACTTCGTAAATGTTGGTTTCTCCGAGCCAAGCGATGGCCCAGCGGGCCGCCGCCGTGGCCCCGATCGCCAGGGCTAGAATGCTCACCCAACCGATGACCCGTGGTGTGGACAGGGTGGCATCCGTGGCGGCCACGGTATGAACAACCGATCGCTCCGAGGGTTGCCCAGAACGTGCCCCTCCGGCCCGGCGCGATCGACTCGAAGGCTGGGTCACCAATGGGCGAGGCGCGATCGTCCCGGCCTCTTGCAGATCAATGCCCATTTGCCAACTGGGAGCCGCCGCCCCGGGCGCATAGCCCTGCACCACCACCCGCCGCACCACGGGCGCAGCCAGCCCCAGCATTCCCCGCCGCACAAAATCCACCAAAAAGTCCTGATCCGGCGGCCCCAACTCGCCCGCCGCCATCACCGTCAGGCAATCCTGGATCAGATCCGTGCGGACTTGTACCCCGGCAGGCTCAAGGGATTGATTCATCAACCGGGCGATCGCCATGGGATCTCCCTGGCGAGCAAGATCAAGAACCGAAGATTGCGCCGTCATAGGCCCTGGTGCAGCAGTACCAAAAAAGAGCAACAGCAATCGTCCTGGTTTGGCATTTCCCCCCTCCCAGCGACGATGCGAACCAAAGTTCTGAACCGAAAGCGAACTCACGGGAAAGCGATCGAAACCGGACCCTGAATCCATGGTTCAGAATCCGGCCCATTGATTTTCGTTTCCGTCACTTTCAACCAGAACCGTCTCTATTTTGCTTCAGCGGTGTAGGTTTGCCGTAGGCTGCTGCTCCCTCAACCGAGGATCCTTGGGAATGACCAACAGTTAGGGCAGTGAATGAGACAGTGAATAGGGCAGTGATGAGAACAGCGAAAATGCCCACATGGCCTCGCCATAGCCCCGCTATCGTCCCGATCGGGTCATCTCTCCTACACAGCCGCAGCCAGGGGCAGAGACTCGGTAATCAGGGTTGCTTTGAAAATGCCCACATGGCCTCGCCATAGCCCCGCTATCGTCCCGATCGGGTCATCTCTCCTACACAGCCGCAGCCAGGGGCAGAGACTCGGTAATCAGGGTTGCTTTGGGGCTGACATCTCGCAAGGATTTACCCATCACTTCCGCTGGCAAGCAAATCAAACCATCGCCGTGGGTGCTAATCAGACCGCGCTTCCGCAGTTTCCCCATCAGGCGGGTCACGGTCACTCGCGTTGAGCCGATCGCGCTGCCAATCTGGGCATGGGTCAGTGTCCAGGGCAAGTAATAGCCATCGTCACAGGTTTGACCAAACTCCTCAATCAGGAGGGTCAGATAACCCAACAGGCGATCGATCGTGCGGCGTTGGCCCAAGGTGCTCAACCAAAGCAGCTTCCGTTGGTGCTGTTGACGGAACGCATCCAGCACTTCGCGGCGGAAGTGGGGCCAGTTTTCCAAGTCGTTCCAATACATCCACAGCACACTGGTGCGATCCACATGGGCGTAGCTTTGGAGCGCGAAGGGCGACTGGGCAATGATTTCAAAGGGCTGCCCAGGCCCCACAAACCCCAGAAAAGCCTCATCCATTGCGGGATCGAGTCCGTCCTCGTCTTCATCTTGATCCTGAATGGCAGCCGTGGCGGTCATGACCGACGAGCCAACCAGTCGCACCGCACCGCGCTCTACGAGATACAAGAGGCCCGGGCGAGTGGGAATCTTTTCATCTTTGCCGAAAGTGCGGCAGCGGTAGTGATCCTGGGCCCAATCCAGCACACGCTGCCAAGTCAGGAAGGGGCGATCAAATTCGGACTGCGTCAGAGGCGAATACATGACAGGAAACCCAGTGCAAAAGGGACAGCGATCGAACGTAGATAGCCCAAGGGATCACCCGTATCATAACCGTGAAAATACGGAGGGCCCATTCCTGAAACAGCTCGTTTACAGTGCACCCAAAATCTCATGGGTTCTAGTTTCGGGCTGCTGGTTTCGATTTGGGATGGAGGATGTATCAAAGTTCCATTGCTGCCCAGTATATTCAAAACTCGGGAAAAACTCGGGTAGATATCTGCCCAATTTTTTCACAGTTTTCCTGGGCTTGGTCAAACAAGCCACAATCCCTGATCTGGGTGGCATGAACTGCTCGATCGGCCGGTTGGGTTTGCTGATTTGACATTGACTTGGCCAATTTCATCTCGATTTATTTCATCGGTTTATATCGATGAGTAGATGTTTTGGGTAATATTTTGAGAAAACCGCCTTAGTTCAGTTGGTTCCTTTGGTTCCTTGGATCGATACAACGCGATCGGGGGGCGATCCACAGGATTTGCGCCGACTCAGCCCCAAAATCATGACGCGCGAAAAAATTTCTCAAATGCCCCAACCCTTGATGGGGAAGGGTTTCCATGACAAGGACGTGAATTTCTGATGGATTTTGGGTGGCGATGGGGTGACAGATTCAAATTCCTCGGCTATCATTCTGGTGGTGTGTGAGGAGCGAACCAGTAAGAGTGCCGAGACGAAACACGGACAGTCGTCGGCACTCTTTCTGATCAAGGGGTATGTTCAACCCACCGAAGCCGGCCACCAAAACCGATCGAGATGCAGTCGATCGAGACAAAATTAATCGAAAAAAATCAATAATGCTGATTTTGTCGTCTCAGCCTTCAGCACTTCAGGAAAAAGGCGGTTTGCGACAAAGCACTTTGACGGCTGATCCATCGTGATTCAGCCTCTGAAGATTGATTTCCTGAAAATCATTTTCCTGAGCGTACTTTTCCTGCGAATAATTTCCTGAAAACGCTGAATGCCTGGAGGCTTCGGCGATTTTCTGTGGCGATCTTTCAACGGGGCGATCGGCTTAATCAGGCAATTGGTTTAGATCACTATAACCCTTGCTGTTGTTGGGTTTTGTGCCTCAATCCAATCTACAAGGTGATCGTTGATCAGTCGATCTGGAGGAAAGGGGTTTTCGTGAACGAGGTCTGGTGAATTCAATTAGGCAATTGGTCTAGCGATTAGCTGATCTTGACTATTCGATTAGTTGATCAAATTAAGCAATGGGTTGAGGACGTGGAGTTGAGCCACAGAATGAGAAACCGGCCCGTGCAAAATGACCGCGGCCCCTGGCAACAGGTTAACGATCCCCCGAGGACTTGGTGGGGGTGAGGTTCCGGATCGGAAACCCACACCCGAAGCACGGGAAATGGGGCGATCGGCCCGCACTGTGGGTCATAGAGTCTCGATCGGGGTCTGTCTCAGACGGGGTTAATTCGTAACGAGGGGTGGACAATTGTAAACTTCGCGTTAGAATTGCGCCAAAATACTTGCTTCAAACCACCACGATCTTCATTTTTCTTCAATAAACCTATGGCTAGTGCGTCTTCTGTGGTAAGTAAACCGGCGGCGGCAGAGGCAGTGCAGTTGCCCTTCGATGTCAAGCAACAAATTGAGTTCCTGCACCTGCAAGCGGATATCGAGTCCCTGTTGCAACAGTTGCAAGCCCTTTCGCGGCAGCGTCTCGACTCCTAAGGTTCTTTAGCTCCGTTAGGTTGGTTATCCGCCTAGTTCAGTCCATCCTGCGATCGCGGCTTTGGTTCGTTCAATACCCAACTGTGGGTCTGCCATGCCTGCTCAACGCTTGAGCGATCGCCCTGGAATACTGTGCTAGGCGGTTTATTTTTTCACCTATGCAAATTGGAGTCCACCTCCAAACAGCAAATCCGAAAGATCCGGCGGAGCAGCTCGGAATCCTTCGGATTTTGGGAATGATTTTGGATCTGTTTAGATCTCTATTTGGATCTAAATAGATCTATTTAGATCTGTCCAGATTTGCTTGGCTCTACTGAGAATTTCTGAGCCAGAAGCCCTAGCGCTGGTCGATCGGCTCTGGCGCTGGTTGGTCTGGGGCTTCGGAGTTGGGGGCGATCGACTCTGCGGTAACCGTTTCCGTTTGCACGGACTCCTTGCGCACCGAGAATCCCCAAATGAAGGTGATGGCGATGAAACTGATCGTCATCCAATCGGGTGGAACCCAAAGATCGACCCCCAAAGCTCCCTCGATCGCCTTCAAAAACAGACGCGCACCGACAAACCCAACGGTGACGTAGCCAGCGGCCGCCAGGTTTTCATACTCATCCAACCAACGGATAAACAGCCCTGCCATGAAGCGCAGGGTGATGATTCCCAGGGTTCCCCCCGTCAGCACCAGCCAGGTGTGGTCAGAAATGGCGATCGCGGTGGTGACGCTATCCAGGGAAAAGGCCAGGTCGGTGAAGGCAATGGTGGGAACGGCTTGCCAAAGATTTTGGAACCGAAATGCCTTGTGGCCCTCGCCATCGTCGTCATTTTCCCCCGTGAAAAACTTGAAGCTGAGCCACAGGAGATAGAGGGCCCCCACCATTTCAATTTGCCAATAGCGGATCACCCAAGTGGCGAGCAAAATCAGGGCAATGCGCAGAATGAAAGCTGCCACTAGCCCAAAATTTAAGGCCCGGGTGCGTTGTTGGGGATCCTGCAATCCTTGGGCGATCGCAGCGAGGGCGATTGCGTTGTCTGCCGAGAGCACGGCCTCCAACGCCACCAACACCAATAACAACAGCGCGGTGTCAACGCCAAAGCTGGGGTAAAAGTCGAGGAACTGATCGAGCATTTCGGGCCAATGGTCTGATGGCAAATTTTGCAACTCCTACTAGCCTAACGCTGTTATTACGCCTTGTAACGAACCTATTCCTGAATTGAGCCGGGTGGTTGAAAGTAGTGAAGTCAGTCCCTTTAACATCTGGAGTCTTTAGAGCGATGCTTTCGGATACGCAAGTTTACGTCGCCCTAGTTATTGCCATCATCCCCGGCATTCTGGCTTTCCGCCTTTCGACCGAACTGTACAAGTAAGTTCGAGTCCGTTCGAGTCCGTTCGAGTCTGTTGATCGGCAGCTAATCGACAGCTCTCGATCATTGAGTTCTTGGTCTTGGGGGGTCGCGATCGCGAGCCTGTTCAAGATCGGTTGAGCAAACCCCCAGTGGCGATCGCGACCGGGGGTTTATCATGTTTGGCGGTTGATCCCTGGCGGGCGATTGGGTGGCTGATGGGTTCTGAGCAAAACGTTTTTGAAGAAAGCACTCATCAAGAAAGCGCCCATGAACAAACCGCCCATGAACAAACCGCTAGTGGGGTGAAAATACTGAGGGCGATCGAGCCAGCGCGTTACCCTAGAGGCGAAAACCATCAAGAATCGTGAAGCCTGAGGAGTTTGCTGGATGTCTTCGCCACCTCCGAACTCGATCGCCCCGTCCTCGTCCGCAGCGGATCCCCAACCCCCGATCGCCCCAGAACTCCCCCTCCCCAAAACCTACCGAATTTCAATTTTGATTCGGCTCACCCTGGTTTTGCTTTACGGGGCCCTAACCCTTCCGCTGCCTTTTCTGACCCAGGTGAATGGGGCAGCTAACGATCCGAGCATTTCCCCAAGCATTTCGCCCTCGACACTGTGGGTTGGCCTGGCGATCGGGCTGGTGTTGTTGTGGGGGGCCTTGTCTGAGCAGGTGGAGCTAACCACAGAAGGGATCCGCGTCACCTATCCCGTTTGGTTTCGCTGGCTGATTCGCAAGGGTTGGTTTTTGCCCTGGAGCGATATCCAAGCGCTGAAACCCAAAACGACCGGTCAAGGTGGCTTGGTTTACTACTTCCTGAGTCGATCGGGCGAAGGCTATTTGCTGCCCATGCGGGTTGCGGGCTTTTCCCGTTTGGTGAAGCAAGTGCAAGGACAAACGGGCCTTGATATGCGTGATGTCAGGCCCTTAGCGCAACCTTGGATGTACATTGCCCTGCTGGGTTGTGCCCTGTTGCTATTGCTATGCGATGTGTGGGTGATTGCCACCTTGCACCAAGCCTAGGGGCACGGCAGGTCAAAAGGGCCAAGTCAAATTTTCTTTAACTTTTGCCCTGCTGAGCTACTCGCTGAGCTACTAAGTGTTGGTTTTGTCGAGCACCCCGTTGAGGAAAATATCAGCAATGCCTTCAGCCATTTCCTGAAGTTCTCGGGGGGAAATATTCGGCTCCATAATTGTCAACTCGCTGAAGCCGGCGATCGCGAACATGCCCAAAAAGACCCGCGCAATGATGCGGGGATTCATGGGGCGATAAATTCCCCGATCGATCGCAGTTTGGAAAAAGGCTTCGGTCACATCCATCATTTTGGCAATCACCTCCACCTGGATCCGATCGCGCAATTCTGGGTGAAATTGAGCTTCCATGAAACAAACCCGCATCATGTCGGCGTTTTGCTTCAAGTTGCTCATTCGCTTGTGCATCACTTGCGAGATGGCTCGATAGCTGGCCATTTCGCTGAGTTCCATCAACAGGTCTGTTAGGATTTCGACCCAACCTTGGGTGGCAATTTCCACCAAAATCGATTTTTTGTGATCAAAATGCCGAAACAGGGTTCCTTCGGCCACGCCAGCCGCCCGGGCCAGGTCGCGGGTGGTGGTGGCATCGTAACCCTGGCGGGCAAATAGCTGCTGAGCCGCTTGCAGAATGCGGGTGCGGGTTTCAGTTTCAGAAGGGGATGGGCGGTGAGCGATACGCAGCATGGCTAGGACTCCTTGGACGCAAGCCAGTGGGATTAGGGGTGCAAAAAGGGGTGATCGACCATTAGGAAAAAAGATGGGTGAACAACAGAAGGTCAAGAGAAAATGGCAAGGGGCTAATTGATCGCTATTGTCAACGGGGCCAGGGGCTACTGGGTCTGGGATTAAGGGAACGTTATAAAACTGATCCTTTGCCTACCGAAGTTCATGATTCCGTAAGTTTCGGCCGATGGCTTTGAATTACCCATGAAATCCGGCGGCTCGACTATGCTGGAAGCTGCTCGCCAGCTTGGGTCACCAGGCTGGTGTTTCAATCAAGGCAATATTTCTTTAAATTTGCCTGAGGCGGGTGCTGCTGTTCTCCACCTTTAAACGCTCTTTGAACGCGATCGGCACTGTAATTCTCACTTCAACATATACCCACGATTGGCAGGCATGTTGTCAGGCATAAATCACGGCAAATGGCAGCAGTTAGGGCGATCGGGCGATCGCTTGGCATTGGTGCATCATCTGGGACAAGTCCTGCGGGATCAGGGTTTGGGCCTTGTCCGGGCGATCGGGCTGGTGGCCGGTTTGGCGGGTCTCACGGGATCCCTGTGGTTGGGTTCCGGTGTGGTTTCGGCGGCCTGGGCCCTGGACACATCGCCATGGCTCTCTGCGCCATCCATGGCGACTGTTGCCCCCGATGCTGCTGCTAACGTCATTTCTACTTCCCCCACGTCTGAGCCGACGAGCGGCCCGGTGGTTAGCAACGTGATCAGCAAAGACGTAACGACGGCGGGGCTGAATGGCCACTCGGCCACAGCCAAGGCCGCATCGATTAAGCCCTACCTCGATCGGGTGCAACAGCAAATCACTGAATTCACCCTCAAGAACGGGATGAAATTCATTGTGCTGGAGCGTCACCAGGCTCCGGTGGTGTCCTTCATGACCTATGCCAATGTGGGCGGTGCGGAAGAGCCGGACGGCAAAACAGGCGTGGCCCACTTTCTGGAGCATTTGGCTTTCAAGGGATCCAGCCGGATTGGCACAACGGATTTTGAGTCAGAAAAGGCGATTCTCGATCGAATGGATGCCTTGATGGCCCAATACGAAACGGTGCGCGACCAGGGCAAAACCGCCGAAGCCCAACAACTGCGCCAACAGTTGCTGGCCTTGGAACAGCAGGCCCAACCCTTCGTGAAACAAAACGAGTTTGGGCGGTTGGTGGAACAGGCGGGCGGCGTGGGGTTAAATGCCACCACTTCTGCGGATGCCACGCGCTATTTCTATAGCTTTCCAGCCAATAAGCTGGAGTTGTGGATGTCGCTGGAGTCAGAACGCTTCCTGGATCCGGTGTTTCGGGAGTTTTATAAGGAACAGGATGTGATCCTGGAAGAGCGCCGGATGCGCACGGATAACTCCCCGATCGGGAAGGCCGTGGAAGTGTTTTTGGAATCAGCCTTTAAGGTTCATCCCTACCATCGGCCGGTGATTGGCTATGACGAAGACATCCGCAACCTGACCCGGTTGGATGTGCGCCGTTTCTATGAGGCCCATTACCCGCCCAATAATCTGACGGCGGTGGTGGTGGGGGATGTGGTGCCGACGGAGGTGAAGCGGCTGGCGGAAATTTATTTCGGTCGATTCCAACGGCGACCCCTGCCGAATTTGCCAATTCCGGTGGAGCCGCGCCAAACAGCCACTCGATCGGTCAATTTGCAGCTTGAATCTCAGCCTTGGTACTTGGAGGGCTATCACGCACCGGCCAAGACGGATCCCGATTATGTGGTCTATGAGGCGATCGCGAGTTTGCTGTCGGATGGGCGCACTTCTCGCCTTTATCAGTCAGTGGTGCAGGAGAAGCAATTGGCCCTCTCGATCGCGGGTTTATACGGGTTTCCGGGCGATCGCTACCCGACGCTGATGCTGTTTTATGCCCTGAGTGCGCCGGATCATTCTGTGGATGAAATTGCGGTGGAACTGCATCGCCAACTTGATCGCCTGAAAAATGAGCCGGTGAGCGAGGCGGAACTAGAGCGCGTGAAAACCCAAGCCAGGGCCAACCAACTGCGGGCGATCGACTCCAACAGCACCATGGCGGCCCTGCTGGCGGAATATCAAGCCAAAACGGGCAATTGGCGCAATTTGTTTGCGGAGCTAGATCGAATTGGTTCGATCTCGCCGGCCGATGTGCAACGGGTGGCTCGCAAGACCTTCACCCCTGAAAATCGCACGGTGCTGAAGCTATTGCCCAAATAGCCTTTGGGGCGATCGGTTGAGGAGGCTGAATGGCGCAAAAGTTGCCCATTCAGTCACGATTCAAGAGCGCCTAGCCAGCAGCGGCGATTCAACAAGTGGCGATCTACAAAGCGGCGATCCAAACGCTGTCGCCCAATAGCCAGCATTCCAACATCCAGGATCCAGAATTCAAGATCCAGAATTCAAGATCCAGAATCGAGAACAAAACGCAAGGCGCAAGGTTCATTGAGGGTACAGAGTAGCCATGAAGGTTTTTCGTTCGATCGGAGCGCGCCGTTCCCCGCACCAGTTCGCAGCCCAGCCTCGGCGTGATCGGCGTTGGCGCTGGCTAGCCATTGCCCTTTTGGTGGGGGTGTTGGTGTTGGGAGTGCGACAGCCGGCCGTGGCTGATACCCCCAGGCACTACACGGAGTTGCAATTACCGCCGCCGCCGGAGGTGAAGCTGCCGGATTACGATCGCTTCCAATTGCCCAACGGCCTGACGGTCTATCTGGTGGAAGACCATGAACTGCCCTTGGTTGGGGGCCGGGCCATTGTGCGGACGGGATCCCGGTGGGAACCGGAAGACCTGGCCGGCTTGGCCGACGTGGTGGGAGATGTGTTGCGATCGGGGGGTACTCAGCAGCATGATGCCGCCACGTTGGATCAACTCCTGGAAGACCGGGCCGCCTCGATCGAGTCCGGCATTGGCATTGCTTCCGGTAGTGTCAGCTTCAGCGCCCTCAGCGAGGATCTGGAATCGGTCTTCGGCTGGTTCACGGAAGTGTTGCGATCGCCCGCCTTTGCCCCGGAAAAAATTGCCCTCGCCAAAACCCAACTGCGGGGGAACATTGCCCGGCGCAACGACGACCCCGACAGCATCGCCAGCCGTGAATTTGACAAATTGCTCTACGGAGCCAACAGCCCCTACGCCCGCACGGTGGAATATGCCACGCTCGATCGGATCGATCGCCCGGCCGTGGAGTCGTTCTATCGGCGCTATTTCGTTCCCCAGAACATCATCTTGGGCATTTCCGGGGACTTCGATCGCACAGCCATGCGCCGCCTGATCGAAGCCCGCCTGGGCGACTGGCAGCCGGGCCCCAACCGTGAAAATCCGCTACCCGCCGTCAGCCAAGTGCAGACCAGCGGCGTGTTTGTGGTCGATCGGCCCCAGCTCACCCAAAGCTCCGTTGTTCTGGGTCACCTGGGCGGCCTCGTCAGCAACACCGATTACCCCGCCATGGCCGTCCTCAATGATGTGCTGAATGGCTTTGGGGGTCGCCTGTTTAACGAACTGCGATCGCGCCAGGGTCTTGCTTACTCGGTCTATGGCTACTGGAGTCCGAATTATGACTTTCCTGGCACTTTCCAAGCCGGTGGCCAAACTCGCTCCGAAGGAACTGTGCCCCTAATTCAAGGCTTAAAGGCAGAAATTGCCAAAGTTCGTAGCCAACCAATTAGTAATCAAGAGTTGAATTTTGCCAAGGAATCAGCCCTCAATTCCTTCATTTTCAACTTTGCTGACCCGTCTCAAACCCTCGGCCGATTGATGACCTACGATTACTACGGCTATCCTTCTGATTTTATTTTCCGCTACCAAAAAGCCGTTCAAGCTACCACCATTGAGGATGTGCAGCGGGCAGCACAGACTTATCTAAAACCTGATCAATTGGTGACCTTGGTGGTGGGAAATCAGAAGTCAATTCAGCCACCACTCAATCAATTAGGACAGCCGGTAACCGCTTTGGATGTCGCAATTCCCGGTGTACCAACTGGCCGCAATTCTTGACCTATTTAGTACCGCAGGGACAAGGGGCTTAAGCCCCTTGTCTGGTTAGGTCGATCTGGCCGCAATTCTTGACCTATTTAGTACCACAGGGGCAAGGGGCTTAAGCCCCTTGTTTGGTTAGGCTGCCTTGAGTTGGTAACGTATCAAGTTTGATTGCTCAAGTTCGATCGCTCAGGTTTGGTTCTTCAGAACTTTCTGAGAGTTAACGAGCTGCATTGGTTGCGGTTAACCATTGGGAAAACGGTTGGGCAAATTGCTCAAGGCTGAGGCAATGAATCCGATCACTCTGGGTTGCCTGGGCGCGATCGCCCTCGGTGTTATAGCCCCAATTGGCTAGGAATAATTCCACTTGATCCAAGGCCGGCTCTTGGATCACTTTATTCAGGGTTGGCAGCATATCTTCCACAAACCAAATATTAGACTTTTGCCCAATCCACTGCTTTAAGGTGCTGGCTTTCGGTTGCCGGGTTGCCTTGCCAAAGATTGCCAAGGATTGATGATGAACCCCTGCCCGATCGAGCAGTTGCCGCACAAACCGCTCTTCCTTGGTGGTAATAATCACAACCTCTAAAGAAGAGTAGGCATTAGCTGGATTAAGCCAGGTTTTTAATTGCTCAATCACCCCTGGAAAAAAGCGATGCAACGCCAACCAGCCGTCCAAATCTTCCCGAATCCATCGATCGCGGTTGCTGTCTAATTGTTGTGAAAGTTGGGCCGCTGTTAATTGATCGCGTTGCACAATGGTCTCTGCAATCGATCTCCAATGGGATTGAATGTCCGCGATTGAATGCCCATCCACCAAGGCTTGAATTAAAACGGGCATTTCCCAACCTGTTTCGATTACGGGCCGGAGCCGATAAAACGATTCCGCTAGCTCTGGGGCGATCGGGTCAGCGAATTGCCACAGTTCCTGATGGGTTTTGCGAGCAATTTCAAAATATTCCAACAGTCCATCACAGAGCACCCCATCAAAGTCCAAAGCTAATAAATCGGGTGACAGGATGGGTTCAGAACTAGAGATCATAGGTTGATTGGCTTAATGCTAACTGGGGCAAGACTAAACTGAAAATCTGGGGTTGATGGGCTTAATGGTAATGAAAGCAAGACTATTTGAATTAATACCAAGAGATCGTGATTTATAAATCAGCAATATCATCAGCAGAACTGGGCAAAGCTGCTCCACAACGACGGCAATAGCTGGCATCTGGGTCATGAAAAATCAGGCCGCAGCGATCGCAAGCATTCCGAATTTTATCGTTGGTGTTCACAAAGCTCTTGATCAAGTCACTAATTTGCCAAGGAATAATGGCAATTCCTGACAAAATCATCAAAACAGTGACCAATTTTCCCACCTTGGAAACGGGTGTAATATCGCCATAGCCCACGGTGGTCATGGTCACCACCGCAAAATAAAAGGCATCTAGGAAATTTTCAATGACGGTAGGATTTTTGGGATGTTCAACCTGATAAATCAAGCCAGAATAAATAAAAACAATGGAAAAAAGAGTAAACAAAATACGAGTGATAATCAGGCGATCGTCCGCCGCCAGCCATTGGGGAAGGTAGCGGCGATCGAGAAAGCGCACCAGGCGCAACACTCGAAACCACCGCAACAACCGCAAAAACCGCACATCCCAAAACCCAATCAGCAGCGGCGCGATCGCGATCGCATCAATGATCGCGTAAGGACTGAAAACATAACGCCACTTCTGTTCTGCGCACCACAGCCGCAGGGCATATTCCACCGCAAACACCCCGGCTAACATGCGGTTGCCTACGGTCAAAACCATCCGCAATTGATCATCAATTGTGAAGGTTTCAATCACGAAGGTCACGGCCGACAACAGAATTGAAACGGCAATGGCCCCGTTAACCCAACGGCTCAGGGGCGTTTCCAAATCATCCAGAACTGCGATCACTCGCTGTTGAACGGGAGTGCGCGATCGCCCTGCTTCTACTGCCGTCATGGGGCTAGTTGGCGGCGGCGGAATCACTATTTCCGCCATTCCCACCGCCTTTGGTCAAGTCCTCAAGGGTGTTCAAAATCAACCGCTTGGCTTGCAAACGCCATCCCCACTTTTGCACCGTCCAGGCGGCCAAGGTTCCGGCAATCACAAACACAAAGGCGGCCGGCTGTTCCATGGACACACCAATCAGCAACCCAAGACCCGTCACCCCCCAAAAGGGCAGGGCGATCGACTGGCGCTGTTTTTCCACAAACTCCGCCAATTGTCCCCCTTCAGCCAACTCTGCTTTTAATTGCTCCTTGGCTTGGCGTTGTTCGGTAACCGAGAGGGTCAGACCAATTTTGCGGCGCAACTTTTCGACCTTGCGGGCATCGGTGCTGAACTCAGTGAGTTCGTCTTCGGCCATCACAATCAAACGTTCAACGGAATTCATGATCGGGGGTGGAATTTAAATCTGGGGTGGAATTTAAGGAGTTGGCAGCCTGGGGGAGCCATGGGAACTGAAAGCCAGCAACATAACCCAAGCCGTAGGATCGACAATAGTGCAACTTGCGTGCAATTGGCGGGCAATTGACTGGCCGCCAGCGGGCAACCAAGCCACCTTTGGGCAAGCTTTGGGCGATCGGGCCCGGTTCCGGCCCGGAAGGCCCCAGCCAAGCCATAATAGAAGCCACTGCCCAAAGTGAGTGCTCGCAAGCGTTCCAGCGAACTGAATCCGCAACCGCAACCGCGTTATGACTGACTGGCTGACCGATGCTCGTAACCGACTGACTGAGGCGATCGCCCGCTACCGCGATCGGGTGGACTTTTTGGCCATCCGCCTCGAAGAATCTCAGGGAACCGATATTCTGCTGCGTGGGGGTCGCCTGGAAACCCTCAGCGAAAGCGTGGCGATCGGGGGGCAAGTGCGGGCTTGCCACAAGGGCGGTTGGGGCTTTGCCAGCTTTAACCGACTGGATACCCTTCTGGAACGATTGGAAGAGGCGATCGCGGCGGCCCATCTGGTGGGGGATGATGAAACCCTCCTGGCTTCGGTCGCGCCGGTTCAGGCCACCTGCACCCTGCCCTTGGCCGGCACTGATCCCCGGCAGGTGTCCCTCTCGGACAAAAAGGCCCTCTGCGACCACTATGCAGAAATTTTGCGCGCCGTTGATGGTCGCATTGCCACCACGATGGTGCGCTACGGCGACAGCACCCAACGCACCTTGCTAGCCACCTCCGAAGGCACAATGCTGGAGCAATCCTGGGTGGATATGGAGATGCGGTTTGCGGCCACGGCCCGCAATGGCGAAACGGTGCAAACGGGCCGGGAAACCACCGGCTCCCGCAACGGCTATGAAGACCTGACTCAATTAGATGACCAGGTGCGCGGGGCGGCCCGGCGGGCGGTGGATGCCCTGTCGCTCCCTTCGGTGAAGGCCGGAACCTATACGGTGGTAATTGACCCAATCTTGACGGGGTTGTTTGTGCATGAGGCGTTTGGGCATTTGTCCGAAGCCGATATGGCCTACGAAAATCCCGATTTGCTGGAAACCATGAGCCTGGGTCGCCGCTTTGGCCCCGAAAATCTGCAGATTTTTGATGGCGCTGCACCTGCGGGCCATCGGGGCAGCTATGCCTACGATGACGAGGGCACACCGGCCAGCACCACCCAACTGATCACCAACGGCGTGTTGACCGGGCGGCTCCATTCCCGGGAAACGGCAGGCCGACTGGAGGAACAACCCACGGGGAATGCCCGCTGCTTGAACTATCACTACGCCCCGATCGTCCGAATGACCAACACTTGGATCGAACGCGGCGAAACCCCGGCCGCAGAGTTGATCGCCGGGATCGAAGAGGGGGTTTATGCGCGCAACTGGTTGGGCGGCATGACCAACGGCGAAATGTTCACCTTCACGGCCGGCGAGGCTTGGATGGTGCGCAACGGCGAATTGACCGAGCCGGTGCGGGATGTCACCCTGTCGGGCAATGCCTTCAAGACCCTGGCGGACATTGAGGCGATCGGGGACGACTTCTATTGGGATGAGTCCGGCGGTTGCGGCAAGGGCGGCCAAAGTGGATTACCGGTTGGTTGCGGTGGCCCCAGCCTGCGGATTCGCAATGTGGTTGTGGGTGGTGAAGCGGCCTAGGGGCTGTCGTTATCGCCTAGAGGCAGGCTGAAGCGGCTGATTTTTCATGCCTCGATCACATCGTAGACAAGGGGCTTAAGCCCCTTGCTGCTCACGGTCTCTCAACGGCAACATCAGGATTTTGGGGATTTGGCGACGGTTCCAAGGCCTTTGGGTTGCCAAAACGGCTCTCCAAACCTGATTGAACGTTTTAGATTTGTCGTGCCACCACTGCCTATCAGTTTTGGCTTGAGTTAGGAATCGCTTAAGGATGCAATCGCCGATGGTCGCCACAGCAAGGGTTAGCAGCGGATCGCCCACGGGTTACATGGCTCCCGGTTGGGCAGAGGAATATCGATCGCGCCGGGCCCGGTTGCTGGAAAAAATCGGCTCCGGGGTGGCCATTTTCCGCAGTGCGCCCCACGCGGTGATGCACAACGATGTGGAATATAACTACCGCCAGGACAGCGATTTTTATTACGTGACGGGGTTTGATGAACCAGCGGCCGTAGCAGTGCTGGCCCCTAACCATGAGGAACATCAATTCATCTTATTTGTGCGTCCTAAGGATCGGCTGGCGGAAACTTGGTCGGGTCGGCGGCTGGGGGTGGAAGCGGCCAAAGAGGCGATCGGGGCAGACGTGGTTTACCCGATCGAAGAGTTAACCGCCAAGCTGCCGCAATACCTGCAAACGGGCGATCGCATCTTTTACAGTCTGGGTCATGATCCCCAGTTCGATGCGCAGATTCTGGATCTGTGGAAACAGCAGCGCCGGAGCTATTTCCGCAAAGGGCGCGGCCCGGTAGCCCTCGAAGACCCGATCGCCCGCCTGCACCAACTGCGAAACATCAAGTCCCCGTTGGAACTGGCGGCTATGCGCCAAGCGGTGGACATCGCCGCTGAGGCCCACCAGCGGGCTATGGAGATGGCCCGGCCCGGCGTTTGGGAATATGAGGTGCAAGCGGAACTCGATCGGCTTTGTCGATCGCGTGGTGGTTGGGGGCCGGCTTACCCGGCGATCGTCGCTGCCGGGGAAAACGCCTGCATCTTGCATTACGTGGAAAACAACTGCCAACTGCAAGATGGCGATCTGTTGCTGATCGATGCCGGTTGCGCCTACGGCTACTACAACAGCGACATCACCCGCACCTTTCCGGTGAATGGCCGCTTCAGCCCCGAGCAACAAACCCTCTACGAGCTAGTGTTGGCGGCCCAGATGGCGGCGATCACAGCGGTCAAACCTGGTGATCCCTACAGCAACGTCCATGACGCGGCCCTGAAAGTTCTGGTTGAAGGGCTACTAGACTTAGGGCTGATGGTCGGCAGCGTAGAACAAATTATTGAAAAAGAACTCTATCGCCCCTTCTATCCCCACCGCACCAGTCATTGGTTGGGCTTAGATGTGCATGACGTGGGGGTCTATACCTATGGTGATGATCCCTGCTATCTCCAGCCGGGCCAGGTGCTGACGGTGGAGCCAGGCCTCTACATTGCCCCGGACATCGAACCGAAGCAGCCCGGCGAGGACGATGATTGGCCCGCTCAACCGGAAGTGCCGGAACAGTGGCGCGGCATTGGGATTCGGATTGAGGATGATGTATTGGTGACCGAGGGTGGCCATGACGTGCTGACGGCCGCTGTGCCTAAACAGGTTGCTGATCTGACTTGGGGCAATGGCTAGGCGGGAGCCAATCAGGCTGGACGGGCTGATCGCTCCAGTGAGGTAGCCGGCCCGTTCGACTTGGAATCTGTCAAGCCCTAAGATGTAAAGAATTAAGAAAAACTTCTGATTTCCCGATCGATCCAGAATCGCGGATGGGTACGTTTGGGCTAAGTGCTTAGATCTTCCCTCAAGCCCTAGGCGATGCTCCGGTTTGGTTGCTCCCCTGAAGCGCGACACTTCAAGGCTGCAAGCCGATAATTTTTGGGCGGTTCAACCACAGCCACCTGGCGTGGTTGGGATGGAACCGATTCGGAGCGCCGCCGGTCTAGGGACAGTGAGTCATGTTGGGGTAGCGAGAAACCGTTCTGAGATTGACGGTCACTCTCCAACGCCCCGCCCTTTGCTGTAATGGGTGTGTTTCGGGTCAGTTTTTCAAGAACTCTCAGGCCAAGTTGGTAGAGCCAATATGATGATCCTGCGGCGGCTAGTTTTGGCTATTTCGTTCCAATTGGGACGAACGATCGCGCAGTTCCAGCGACTGTTGCATCGTCGAGGGCGATCGGGCGATCGACCCCAAATTCTGGCTTCTAATCCCTATTGGCGACGGCTGCGATCGCAAGCGGGCTTCGTGTTGCCAACCACGGCCCTGTTGCTGGTGGTGGTGGCCCTCACGATTACTGCCCTGTCGTTGCGCACCCTCAACCGCACGGATCAAGTCGCAGCCGATCGGGCCCAAAAGGTGATCTACAACGCCGCCACCCCCGCAATCGATCGCGCCAAAGCCAAACTTGAAAAACTCTTTACCCAAGACCCTCGCCTAACATCCAACGGCGCACCCTCCGAGAAGTATTTGCTCAGTATGTTGCTGAACAAAAACTTAACCGGTAGTAGCTCATTCGATGAAGTATTTAACCCCGCCCGTAACCAGTCCTACACCTTTCCCGGTGAGCAACAAATTGACATGAACGGGGACGGACAACCGGATCCAGCTTGGAAATTTCCAGTCGATACAAACGGGGACGGGGAAGAAGATGCAGACGTTGCATATTCTCTAATCTTCAATACACCGTCTCCCAACTCTTCGGGAAGGCTAGAGTTTAATATGAGCAAGGCTGCCCTGCAAGAGCGGGTTGCAGCGCTGCGAACTCGTACGGGGCCTTTGATTCAACAGGAATCGGACGAAAGTCCTTGTAACCTCGCGGGTCGTCTGAGTGCCGAAATTCTGCCTCCTATTGAAGCGGGCTGGTATCAAGACCAAAAGAAAACATCTACCCTTCGGAAGAACTTCCAGGTGGATGCTGTTGTAATTCCAAAGCGCAATACTGCTCGGTCAGGGGCTGGAACCAACACCATTGCAACCCTTGAATTCCAGCAAGACCGGATTGTGGAAAAAGGCAATAAATGGGGAGCTTGGTTCCGTAATGATCTGGAGCTGTTTTCAGGTGCTGCCTTCAACTGGAATGGTGCGATGCACACGGAAGGCTCGATGTTTTTGGCTGGGGCTAACAACCCGACGCGCCTATTCTGGGTGAGCGCCCCTTCATCTTGCCTCTACCAGGATCCCGAAGCTTCCAGCATTAGCGCCTCGCCGGAAAATCCTGAAGGCAATGCTTCAGTAGAAACCTGCAAAAACTACACTGGCGAGGGAATTTGCAAAAACTTCAAAGGAGATCTAATTTCCAGTGCTGTTTCGGGCCCCCGCAGCAACTTTGGAGGTAATCCAAGGGTCTCGATCGACTATCGAGAAACTAGCGGCCGTGTGACCCCAGGCAATCTCAATTTCACGACCGAAACGGATTCCGTGAACTTTGGAGGGAAAGCGATCGATCTCGCCTTAGACCCACTCTTGCTCTACACCCAAGATGCCAGTGTTCGGCGCAGATCGGGCAAGGTACGCGCTGATGGCTGGAACACGGCTGAGGGAGCGGAATATTCAACCAGATTCAGCGGACAGGCTGTTCCTAAACCTTACCTAGACGACTTCTATCGGGCCGACAATCGCTATGGCCCTCGGCCAACCTACGGTCGAACCTCAGAATTGAGGATACCCGGCACCAAGAAGGTGGGTGACAACATTACTGACAGTCAACGTGACCGCTTAACCCGCAACACCAACACGGAACAACCGGCAGAAGTGGGAGCAGATGGCTATTGGGAACGTCGCGCCATCAATGAGGGGACTCGAATCATCACCAGTCAGCGCCTAGAGCTGGAAAATCCCCTGGAAAATCCTCTGGGCTATCCCTCTCAAGCGGATGAATTTGATGCAGCAACGCCGCTTCAGGCCTTACAGCGTCGTAGCTATAAAGATAATCCGGCCGCCGTTCAAGGCACGTTGCTTTTTCACAAGGGTGTTGGGCAAGGGGTAAAGCCGGTGGCTGCCTTGACGAGTACTGTTCACCCGGGGACTCCCGACACCCTGAAACAGTCGGCAACCTTTGAGAAACTCCCTGTCACGGCTGGTGTCAAGACCAAACCGGAATGGACAGCCTTTGGGGAGCGCTTTGGAGACGAATCAGAGGAACTTGCGATCGACTTTTTCCATGGCCGCGGCACGAACGGTTGGGAAATGGATGTGGATCGGCTCAATGAGCTGGTCAGTGTTAGCACTGGCCCCACCAGCACCCCGGTCAACTTAAACGCGACCTTGCGGAAAGCTTTGGAAAACCTGGCGACCTTTGCAGGGGACAAAGATGGTGCATTTCCCGCCAAGCAGGAAGCAGGCAAAACTCACCCGCTCCCGCAGTTGGTGAAGTGGGGCGACTTTAGTAATTTGCGTCGGGCCCTCTATGACACCAACAACAGTCCGGCTGATGCGACCACCCAGCAGACTGCGGCTTTGAGTACTGGAATGTTGGCTTACAACATTGCCTATTTGGATGCGATCGACTACAGCGATCCGGACTTCCAAACCACCGTTCTCGATAAGCTGGCGGAAGCCCTCGGCAAAATTGGGGACAACGATCCAGCCTGGAATAAAAAGGAAGACCCCTCCCGTGCGGATTGGCTCTCGGGAGCACGCACCGACAGCGCCAATGACCGCAAGTTGGGACGGGTTGACATTTTTCGCCCCGGAGACACCACGGGGCCCTTCTCTGTGCGGGTTTATCCAGGAAACTCCGGGCTGCGCAGTCCCTCTGACTTCAATAGCCGTAATCAGGAGGGTGCAGATTTTGTGGAAGTGCAGTTGGCTAGCCTCAAAACCCAGGGCGGTCAACCCCTGGCTAGTCCGCCCCTGCTGAAGCGGATTCCAGCTGCGGATCCGGCCCTGAAACCTGGTGAGAATCCGTTCGCGGCGACCACGGCTTCCACTGATTTGGTGACACCACTGGTTCCTCCGGAAGCCTATGTGGCGGCCTTGGCAGATAAGAGCACGAGCGGAGCGGCCCTCAACCGTTTGGACAGTAACCCCCTGAAACCCACTGAGTTGCAACAATGGGCCAGGTTAATTGCACTCCGAGAGCAAATCCAGCGCGATCGCACCTTTGGCTTTGCCACCCACTTCGGCCGGGTCAAAAACACCGCTGGCAGCATCCCTGCGGAAACCGCCAAACATCACTACAGCTACACCGTCCAAAATGACCTGACCCCCACGCCGCCCTCCGGATCATTAACCGTCGGCTATGCTTTTGGCGGCCGGGTGTATGAGCAAGCCAAAACCTATGAGTTTGGTTGCGATTTCAGCAAGACAACGGGAAATAACTACTTCGGCTACGGAGTTCCTGGAACGGTTGCGGAAGAAAAGCGGTTCTTGCACCTGGCAGGTACTCTCTGCCCCGTGGAACCCAAATATCCTGCGCTGTACTATCTGCTCCCGCGGCCCCTGTCTGAAGACTTCATCGCTCACGATGCGGATGGAGATAAAACGCTGATCCCCGACTTGGAAGTGGGCACTGCCACCCTGTCTGTGGAGGTGGATCATGCCCAACCCAGGGCGACGGATCCGTTCTATGCGCCTTACGACAAGCTGTATTTCGATCCCTATCTGACGGTTGCTCAGGGTAATTTCCAGGTGCTGAGTGATAAGGATCTGGAGTCAATCATTATCAAGCCTCGGAAAGTGGCCGATTGGCTGCTACCTGTGGACGACAATCTCACGCCAACGGGTAGTTGCACCAATTCAGCTCCTAACTGCTCCCAGATGTTGTTTGTGGCAGTGGACAACGATGGGGCCAAAGCAGACAAGGCGATCGAGTATCACCGGGTTGCCTTCAAGGATGCAGCCTTGATGGACGGGCGAGAGCGCCTCGTGGAGCGGGTGCTGGATATCGACATCGACATGCTGCGGCAAAAAACCTACGCCCCATCTGCCCTCGGAGATCTGTGGTTGACCTTTGGCAACCTGAAGAAGAACGAGGCAGGTGGCATCGTCTATGCATTCCGGGAGGACAATACTCGGGAAGACGCGATCGAGCGATCGCCCTCTACCACCTGGTCAAGCTATAACCTAGACACCGAAAGTGCTCGCATGAGCATCGGTCGCAGCAATCCCTTGGGGCAAGATCCGCCGATCAGCGACGTGACCGGCATTAGTCCTAAGCCCGTGGACTACTATGCCGATCCCGATCGACGACCCCATGGGTTCCGATTGATCAACGGTGCTTTAGTAAGGCGCGAAGGTGGCGGGGATGAGAAGTCCAACATTGCCGGGATGTCCTTCATTACAGACAACCCCTTGTTTGTGAAAGGTGACTTCAACCTGCACCGAGTAAGCGGTGTCATGGTTGAAGAATTCAAGACCCTTCTTAATCGCGACAACTACGGCAACTTCTACTCCCGTGGTAGTCGCAGTCCTCAGGATGATCTGAATACTCAATTTGCACGTCTTGGGGTAGATACATGGCGACCTGTGGAATTGCTAGCAGACTCGATCACGTTGGTCTCTAGTAACTTCTGCGACGGCAGTGTTCGAGATACCTTCCTCAATGCCTCGCCCAAACTTGCAGATTGGTATGGTTGCCAGCGGGTTGGCTCGCTTTCTTCTCCTACCACTTCGTTCTATGCCCAAAACCGTCCCCTAGAGATGTCTGCTCAGGAACGGGACTTAGTGTTGGATTGGTGGCATGAAGATCGGTTTGACTTCACCAGCTCTGTGGCAGTGGATTACACTGGCAAGCCCCTACAGCGAATCAATGAAGACGCTGCCCGTCCAGAGTTTGGACGACCCAATCCCTACACCGGCAACTACCAAACAGTTCCCTTGGGCCAACGCTATGGTCGTGGCGCAAATGGTGTGTTGCCCGGTGCGAGCACAACTGAGGCGAATGCCATCTTTATTAGCGGCATTGGCTCCAGCCGAGAAAACCAGAGCTATGGCGGTTTCCATAACTTCCTCCCCATGCTGGAAAACTGGGGAGGCAGTAGCTCCAGCCAGTCTCAAACCATTTCAGGAGCCTTCTTGCAGCTAAACTTCCGCACGTCCTCAACGGGCCCCTATGAGCACGATGCTTGGGAAATCAATCAGCGCCCAGTCGGCGGTCAGGATGATATTCCCTACTACCAAACCCCAAGACGACGTTGGGGCTACGATGTGGGATTGCAATATGCTCCAGTGGGCCCCATTTCCAGTCGCTTTATTACGATCGGGAATACGCGCAGTGAGTTCTATAACGAACCGGAAGCCGGTGATCCCTACATCTGTGCTTTACGACGTTCAATTGAGACCACCCCTGATGGTTGCTGATAATCTGTCCCGATGAACTTGCGAGGCTTACCCGTCATGTCTAACGCCGCGTTCAATTACTGGGTTCGCCGCTGGCGCAGGCAGTCCCAAATCTCAGGCTCAGAATCTGGGCTGACGTTGCTGGAATGCATCGTGGCCTTGGTGATGATGTCTGTGGTGGCGGTGGCGATCACGCCTCCCCTATTTCTGGCAACAGCCTCGCGAGTCCAGAGCAACCGGGCAGAACAGGCCATTCAAGTGGCTCAGGGTGAAGTGGACAAAGTGCGCGTCACCATGGAGCGAGGAGATTTTAGTAATAATTTGTCTCTGCTGCCCCAAGAAAGTAGTAGCGGAGCCAGTGAGTTTGAAAAAACGCCAGCACCTTCGGGAGTTCCCGATTTAAAAAATCTGGAGTCTACTCGAAATAGTTGTGACAAAGGCGTGCCATTTGTGGGCGCTTTGGAGTTGCGGCCTGTGGATGTGGATGGCGATTGTTTGCCAGATTTTGCTGTTCAAACCTTTCGAAGTGCTGCCTCCGATAAAACCGCGATTGAAGGTGCGGCTGGCTTAGTTCCCGTGGCTTTTCGGCTTGGG
Source organism: Limnothrix sp. FACHB-881 (assembly GCF_014698135.1). NCBI lineage: Bacteria > Bacillati > Cyanobacteriota > Cyanophyceae > Pseudanabaenales > Pseudanabaenaceae > Limnothrix > Limnothrix sp. FACHB-881. The sequence continues at coordinate 54,967 of NZ_JACJSN010000007.1, read as the reverse complement.
GTGCGAGTTTGGGCTTATCAACCCATCCGGAGTGGAACTCAGCCCCTGGACATTAAAGCCGCTTCTCTGCAATTAACCAGTGGCACGGGTGAGCAGGGAATTAAGCCCTTGGCAGTGCTCTACACACAACTGGCCGTTTCGGACACCAAAGGTGCTTACGAAAAAATGTGTTATCTCCTCAACGGGGGGGCTGAAGACTGTAAGACGAAAACGAGTGGTGGAGAAACCCCATGATTACCCTTCAACGAGTCCTCAAACGAGTTAAGCGTCGTTACCAAGCATTTCAGCTACCTCATGGCCTTGCATTTTTAGGTAAACGCAAAGGCGCAATCCAAAACCGTCAGCTTGATTCAGCCCAAACATCTGGATTTACGCTGATCGAATTGTTGATTTCAGCGTTGATTGCAGGGCTGATCATTTCAGGCCTGTTAGGGATTGTGGTGGAGCTGGTTTCGACCAATCGTCGAGAATTGGCGCGATCAGAAACCATGCGTGATATGGGAATTGCTGCGGAGTTCATGAGTAATGAACTGCGAGAGGCGATTTATGTCTACACCGGTAAATGTCTATGGGAGGGGCAATCTTCTCCCGGGCAAACTGATTATTGTCCAGGTCTATTCGGTGGTGATGGAGGCTTGGAACCGCCTAAAGATAGCCTTCCACTGATCGCCTTTTGGAAGCTTGATCCGCTACCTCCTGGTTGCAATTCGAGTGAGTGTAGGACATATCAACTGTCGGGTAGAACGTACACTTTGGTTGTTTACTTTCTAGATAAGGATAATGAGAAAAAGCTATGGGATGGTCGTGCTCGAATTTCGCGACGTGTTCTCAAGCGATTTAATGACGCGGCAGAATTTAATAACACCTTCAATGATCCCCTAGATGCAGGCTTAGGTTTGACTTTGCAGACTTGGCCAAAAACGGCTGAAGGTAACACGCCCCCGGGTTCGTCTAACCCGAAGTTTGATCCACTACAGGTGCTGGTGGATTTTGTGGATGATACTCAGGATCAAAACTTAAGCGCAGAGCGGGAATGTCCTGCCCAGTATGAAGTTACGCCTAGTCTTGAGTCATTAACGGGGGATTTTGAAGGGGTTCGCAGTGTCTATGCCTGTGTGCTGGACGAAACTGGAGCAGTTAGTTTGCAACAGCTCCAGAAAAACGAGGGTAACCAGAACCAAAAGGTGATTTTGGCAGTTCGCGGTAACCCAGAAGGGCGCTATGGTTTGGATCGGCGGAGTTGCTCTCAGGATGATCCGGCGGCTGGGGAAAAGAATTTGAGTACGGAGCTGGGTAAAGAGACTCAACAGACAACCTGTCGGCTGGCGGCCGTCAAAACTGAAGTTTTGAACCGAGGCACGGTGAACAAGGTTCCGTCGAAGCTGCTGCAATAGCCAGCGGGCTGCCTGTTGGGCATCTGCGAAGGTTGCCTAGCTGAGAGGGTAAACGTTTTGAAACCCCGACGAATGAAGGGATTGAGGCGATCGCGCGGTTTCCTGACATGGCGTGATCCCAGAAAAATCTAGGGCATTTGCGATCGTATTGCCATTTTTTAAGTTATTTTAAGTAAAGAACGAGTTAACACTCGTCTGACTGTTTAAAGCGCCCAATTTTGCCTAATCTGCCCCGCTTGCTCGGGGGGCGATCGTGCGGTTAGGGTCAACGCGTCATCCCATCAGAAAGGACGTATTGACTCTGCGGCAACACAGACGACCGCTATTCAAATAAGATTCCCAGCCGTGCAATCTAGATCGTGCTGCGGGTTTTCGGGGCTAACTGCGAGATTGGGTTTTGGTTGTTCATCCGTTACGAAGCGTACTCATGACCCTTTCCTTCCAAAGCCTCGGCCTCTCGGAAACCCGTGCTGCTCATCTGGAAACCCTTGGCTTTACTGAACCCACCCCCATCCAAGCACGCGCGATTCCCGCCTTGCTCGAAGGAAAAGATGTGGTTGGCTTGGCTCAAACTGGAACTGGCAAGACGGCGGCCTTTGGGCTGCCCATGCTGGAGCAGATTGATGATGCCAATCGCACTGTTCAAACATTGATTCTGGCCCCGACTCGTGAGCTGGCGTTACAGGTTTCCCAGGCGATCGAGAAGTTTGTGGGCCCTGGTTCTCGTTTGCGAACCGTGACGGTCTACGGTGGCCAATCGATTGATCGGCAAATTAGCCAACTGCAACGGGGCGCGCAAATTGCGATCGGCACGCCCGGTCGGGTAATGGACTTGATGGATCGCGGTGCTTTGCGCCTCGACCAGGTGCGTTACTTTGTGTTGGATGAAGCCGATGAAATGCTGAATATGGGCTTCATTCAGGATATTGAAAAGATCTGTAGCTCGCTGCCCGCTGAGCGCCAAACGGCCTTCTTCTCCGCAACGATGAGTCCGACGATTCGTCGTCTGGTGGCGAACTTCCTGAAAGACCCGGTGTTTGTGACGGTGGAGCAGCCCCAGGCAACTCCCACCCGAATTGAACAGGTCCTGTATACGGTTCCCCGGGGTTGCAACAAAATTCGGGCCTTGCTGCCGATCCTGGAGCTAGAAGATCCTGAGTCGGCGATGATCTTTGTGCGCACCAAGCAGGGAGCTGCGGAACTGACCGTGCAACTGCAAGCGGCTGGCTACAGCGCCGATGAATATCACGGCAACCTGAACCAAGCCCAACGCGAACGCCTGATCACGCGCTTCCGCCGTGGGCAGTTGAAGCTGATTGTGGCGACTGATATTGCTGCTCGGGGTTTGGATGTGGATCGGGTAACCCACGTGTTCAACTTCGATCTGCCCGATAACCTGGAAAACTACGTTCACCGAATTGGTCGGACGGGCCGCGCAGGTCGGACGGGTCGTGCGATTACTCTGTCTTACAGCCTGGAGCGTTACCGGATTCGGCAGATTGAGCGGCACACGCGCCAATCGATGCAGCCGGTGGATTTGCCGACTCGTGCCGAGATCGAAGCTCGCCGGATCGATCGCCTCAAGAACCGGGTTAAGGAAGCGTTGACCAGTGATCGGGTGGCCTCGTTCCTGCCGATTGTGTCGCAACTGGGTGAGGAGTACGATCCTCGGGCAGTGGCGGCGGCGGCGCTGCAAATGTTCTACGACATGGAACGACCCGCTTGGCAAGTTGAAGGGGTCTTTGGTGACGATAACTTTGAAACCGAGCGTCCCGAGCGGGGCGATCGCGGTGGCCGAGGCGATCGCGGTGGTCGTAACTACGGGGGTGGCTCCCGTCGTCGGGGTGCTGGTGGGGGTGGCGATCGCCGCCCGAACCCCAATCGTCCCCGCCCCGATGCGCCGGTGAAGATGAACGATCGCAACCGTTTTGCTCCCGTCGGCGAATAAAAGCTCAGAGTCTGTCTCTTGGTTAATGACAGACTCGTAAGTTCCAGAAAAATTCAAAAATTCCAAAGGGTCTCAAGTCAATGATTAAACGCTTGAGACCCTTTTTTGTGGTCTTTACTTTTTGGGACTGCGTTTTTTGGGCAAAGACCCAATTAAGCAAAGACCAAAAATGTGATGTTGAATCTATGGTTTCCCAGAGCTACAGAGCACTGAGACAGTGACAAAATCCCTAGGAATTGACCCAACGGCGACGCAAACCCAAAGCGGCGAATCCTGCTAAGCCAAACATGAGCGACGGTTCCGGTGTGCTGCGCTCTTCGGGCACTTCACGGATCTGACCGTATAGATAGGCGGTACTGGTTCCACCTTCTTGGGAGATAAAGTCAGCGACCAGATCACCGATAGGAGAAGATTTGAACCCTGACAATTCTAGAGTGTACTGCTTTCCCGCGTAAGAGAATGAGCGGTCTCCCAAGGCGTTGTTCCAGCTAATTTTATCTGCACAGGGAGTGACACTGTAGTATGCACACAATCCATCGTTGGTTGTTTCGTCAATATCCAACGTGAAATTAAAGGTTTGGCTGGCGATTTCCGCAAACTGTAAGGCGACCGTTAACCCAACTGACGCAGCCGCAGTTCCACCAAAGATGGGATTGTTGAAATGCTGCAAAACTCCCAGTTGGAAGACATTACCAGGGGTAATGGATGTTGTTCCTACGCCAGTAAATCCAAGGCCGCTAGTTCCGGCCACACTGGCTGGAGATCCCCACCGAACTTGGCTTTCACTGCCAATGGTCTGAAACCCGTAATATGCGGTTCCAGACGGGGTGCCCCAAGATCCAGAGCTATTGAGTAAGGTTAGGGCAGTTGCTGGACTAGCCGACACAAGAGCAGCGGTAGCTGAAATGATGGCGGCTGATACAGTGAGTCGCATTTTGATTTTCAAGTGAATGGGAAATCTTACTGATCACCTTATCAAGGTAATGCTAAAAATCACAACATCACTTATTTTTGAAAAAATTTTAAAAATAGTGCCTGTGAGGTGATGATTTTCGGTGGCTGGTCGCTTACGCCGCAAGACTTTCACCCGCTCATCATTACTGAATTACGGCACTACCAAACTTTGTTGCAGCGATCGCAACAGTCGTTGATGATCGGCGGTGGTTCTGATCGCAACTCGAAAGAAGCGATCGCCTAACTCTGGGAAGCTGGAACAGTCTCGGATCAAAATCCGATCGCGCCGTAGCACTTGCTGCTGGAGCTGATTGCTGGGCAGGGCGGTTTTGACCAACAGATAATTGGCGGCGCTGGGATAGGGGATCAGCCCCGGTTGGGCTTGTAGACCCAGAAACAGTTCCGATCGGGCCGATTCCAGCCAAGTCCAGGTTTTTTCGGCAAAGGGGCGATCGGCAAGGGCGGCAAGGGCGGCGGCTACGGCTAAACCGTTAACAGACCAGGGGTCTCGCCATTGTTGCCAGCGTGTTAACCGATCGGGCTGGGCAATCGCGTAGCCTAGCCGGAGTCCCGGAATAGCGTAGAACTTGGTGAGCGATCGAATCACAATCAGGTTCGGATAGTCCTGAACCCAGTTCACAACGGTGGGTTGCTCGATCGGGCGCAAAAAATCCATAAACGCCTCATCCACCACCACCAACCCAAAACGATCGCAAAGGGGCCGCAAAAGATCGTGGCTCCAAAGTTGCCCGGTGGGGTTGTGAGGATTGTTCAGCACCAAACCATAGGCGGCGCAATCGCGATTCAGCCAGTCGCCCCAATCCCAAACCCAAGGCTCCACGGGCGCGATCGGCACAATTTTCGCCCCAAATGCCCGCAAGGCTCGGCCGTAGTCTGCGAAGGCCGGCACGGGCAGCATGGTTGCGGCCAACTGACTCAAATCCCGAGCGGCCCAAGTCAAGAGTTCCGCCGCCCCATTGCCTGGCAAAATCCAGTCTGGGTCGAGGTTGTGGTGCTGAGCGAGGGCCTGGCGCAATTCGCTGTAGTTTGGATCCGGGTAAGCGGCCAGGGAGGGCAAGGCGGCAGTGAGGGCGGCCAAAATGCTGGGTGGCAAGCCCTCAGGATGGATACTGGCAGAAAAGTCCAGAATTTCAGAGGGCGCACAATGGGCGATCGCGGCGGCCCAAGCCAGGTTGCCCCCATGGATTGGGTGGGAAACAGTGGTCATGGCAAAAATCCTAGCGCCAATAGCCCGATCGCCCCGCATAACCACCCCAAAAAGACCACACGGGTCAACCCCAAAGCCGATCGCACGGTCTCCGGTTCGATCGGTCGCTGGGGGTCTCCCAACAGGGGCTTGTATTTCACTTGACCGCGATAGCGATTTTCGCCCCCCAGTTGCACCCCCAAGGCGATCGCATAGGCGCACTCGCTCCAGCCGGAATTGGGACTAGGATCCAGCGCCCCATCCCGCCGACAGCGGCCCCAAACCTGCAAGGGCTTTCTTGAAATCAGGGCGATCGATCCCACGGCTAATCGACAGGGTAACCAAGTGAGGTAATCTTCCAAGCGAGCGCTGAACCAACCCAAATCCCGATGGCGTGAGTCTTTGTAGCCCACCATCGAATCCAGAGTGCTGGCGGCCTTGTAACCCAATGCCACCGCTGCGATCGCCCCAGAGCCCCACCCGAAAATTACCGTTGCCCCAGCACCCACCAAGGCCCAAAACAGCGGCCCCAACACGCCATCCACGGCATTTTCCGCCACGGTTTCCAGCACGGCTCGCAAAATTTCTGGGCGATCGAGATGCTCTGTTTCGCGGCCCACGTAGCGACTGAGACGTGATCGCGCTTCCGGCAAATCCTCACGGGCCAACGGTTCCAACACATCTTCTGCCGCATCCCGTAAGCTGCGACCCGCAAAACAAGCCGCCACCATCACCGCCTCGATTCCTAAGCCCAAAATGGGGTTCAGCTTGAAGGCTAGCGACCCGATCGCCCCAGCCAGGGCCCCTGCACCCCCGATCGTGGACAATGCCAGCCCCACCCCTAGCCAGCGCTGAACCCGATCGGGAGCGGCCAAAGACCAAACCCAACGACGGTAGCGATCAATCCATGCCCCGATGACCTGCACCGGATGCAACCAACTCCAAGGGTCACCCACCAGCCAATCAATCACTGCCGCCAGTCCCAATACCAGGATCGATCGGGTTGGCTCTCCCATGCCAATCAATCCGTTCATTCCTAAATTTAGATAAAAAATTATCAGTAATCTAGCTTAAACCAACTCATTCGCCTATTTTTCTGATACAGCCTTTGCCTATAACAAATGGCAGGATATAGTTATCAGTGTAGTGGAGTTATCGTCAGGAAAACTCATGAGTCTTTATTCGCTGAACTTGCGCCGAAAAATCGTAGAAGCTTACGAGAAGGGAGACACTTCGATTCGGAAAGTAGCAAAACAATTTTCGATTAGCCCCGAGACAGTCAGACGGCTTCTAAACCTATATCGCTCCACTAGGAGCTTATCACCTAAAAAGTGTGGTACGAAGCGGGTGAGCATCTTATCTCAGCATGAAGAAGCTATCTTGGAAATTGTAGAGACTAATCCTGATTTTACATTGCGAGAATACTGCGAAGAAGTCCAGGAAAAATTGGGTGTCAGTTCTAACACAGGCATGATGCATCGATTTTTAAAGCAACATGACATCAGTCTCAAAAAAACTTACAGGAGCGAGAAAATAATCACGGCGGAAGTGCAAGCAGAGCGTGTAGACCACTGGCAGCAAATTTTAAAGGTAGAAGCTGAAAGGCTTGTCTTCACTGACGAAAGCGGTTTTTGGGTTGGAATGAATCGCCCGGTTGCGAGAGCTAAAAAAGGAATGAAAGCTTATAAAATTCAGAAGCCCTATTGCGGCAAAAAGATGACAGTTATTAGTGCAATTAGGCGATCAGGAGTTGTAACAATCAAAGGTTTGAAAGGCTCAATGAAAAAGGAAGACTTTCTGGAGTTTTTCAAAGTAAACTTGGTACCGCAGCTCAAAGTAGGTGATGTGGTTATCATGGACAACTTAAACTCTCATCATCGTCCAGAGGTAAGAGAAATGATAGAAGCAGTAGGAGCAACGGTAGAATATCTGCCAGTGTATTCACCAGACTTTAATCCTATAGAAATGATGTGGTCGCAGTTAAAAATCTTTTTGTGGAAATTCAGAACAGAACCTATAGAGGTGTTGGAACAATTAACGAGACTAGCAGCCCGACTAGTGGATTTACAGTGCCTGAGAAACTGGTTTACTAAGTGCTGTTATTGTACCCAGTGATTGCGGCAAGGACTGTATCTCAAAAACCGAAGACTTCTTGGCAACCAAGGCTGGACGCAGCAATTTAGATACTATTTGCATGGTACTGCTTGCGGTTGGAGAAGCATTTAAAGCCATTGACAAAAGAACAGAAGGAACATTTCTCGTTCAATATCCAGAAATTCCCTGGAAAAAGGTTTTTGGACTCAGAAACTTGCTAGCTCACACTTATTTTGATGTTGACGAAGCTCAGATTTTTAACACCTGTCACCATGACATTCCAGCGCTAGTGACTACGGTGCAAAAAATGATCCAAGACTCCCAAGGCCAAGACTGAGCCAGACGACCGGCATTGCTAGACTCTAGCGCGATCGGCTGATCAGCACGAAATCTTGATCCAGTGGGCTAGCCGCTGGGCCTTGTCGATCGCCCCCCCCAAGAACCGATTACTTAGTTTGGATCTCGTCGAACAGAATGATGGAAGGGCGATCGAGCGGGTTCAGAACGCCATCAAAGCGGGGTGGCATGGTTCAGTCCAGAACTCAAATTCCGTCCGGATCCCCATCATCACGCCACACTTCCAGATCCAAATCGTTGAAATATAGCAAGGCGCTTTGAATTTGAGCGTTGGAACCGCTGAGTTCTAGGTCAAACCAACCATCGCTCTCTTGGTCAGATCCCAGCAAGGCTGCCAGCACATTCACCGTCAGCCCAAACCGGGAAATGATGGTGGAAATGACGGGATCGGGACGATAGTTACTGGGCACACGGATGCGCACCCGGACTTGCGATCGATGCCCCGGTTCTGAGTCGATCGGGGAATTCGTGACCGGAGAATTGGTGTGGATGGGGTCAGTCATCGGATTGCCTCCCGTCCAAAATCGGGATTGTGGGAATGGTGCGGAGCGATCGCGCTGGAGCCGTTGAGATCCATGGGCGATCGCCCCCCAAAACCTATTTCTTGGTTTGGATCTTGTCGAAAATGGCTCCATCGGCAAAGAACTGCTTCTGGACGGCATCCCAACCACCCAGTTCCTTAACCGTGAAGAGTTTGGTCACCTTGCCAAAGCGATCGCTAAACTGCGCTTCAATGGCCGGGTCGATCGGGCGGAACCCTGCTTCCGCAAAGGCTTTTTGGGCTTCGGGGGTGTAAAGGAACTTCACGAAGGCTTCCGCTACCTCCCGAGTACCCCGTTTGTCCACCACCTGATCCACCACAGCCACGGGGCTATCGATCGAAATATTCGTCGCCGGAACCACGTAATCGACCTTTTGGCCCTTGGCTTGGGCCAACAGCAGTTCGTTTTCGTAGTTAATCAGCACATCGCCTTGGTTTTGCTTCAAAAACACGTCCGTGGCTTCTCGCGCATCCCGAGGCAAAATCGGCACGTTGGCATACACCGACTTCACAAAAGATTCCGCCTTCTCCGGCGTGCCGCCCGTTTGGGTCACCGCGCCCCACAGCACCAGGAAGTTCCAACGGGCCCCGCCCGAGGTTTTGGGGTTGGCGGTAATCACCTTCAAACCCGGCTTGGCCAAGTCGGGCCAATCTTTCACGCCCTTGGGGTTGCCCGGCCGAGTCACCAGCGCGGCCACGGACTTGTGAACAATCGCGTCATTCGGCGCTTCCTGTTGCCAACCGGGTTCAATTAACTTAGCCTTTTCAATTTTTTCCACATCCTGACCCAATGCCAGGGCCACCACATCCGCTTCCAAACCATCGATTACGGCACGGGTTTGGGAGCCAGAACCGCCATAGCTTTGGTTAATTTTGACCGTTTGGCCCCGTTCTTTTTGCCACTTTTCGACAAAGAGCGGAATGATTTTTTCATAGGCCGATCGGGTCACGGCATAGGACACCAAGGTAATTTCGATCGGTTCGTTATTGGCAGCCGATGCGTTGGCCGCTGGTGTGCCCGTCGCGGGCGAGCTACCGGCAGCCGGGGAGCCGTTGGCGTTGGGATTGTTGGAGCCAGTGCAGGCGGAAATCATCCCACTCGCGAGCAAACCCATGCCCAAGCAGGCAAGCAGGCGGCGGCGGCTGGGGCGATTTAAGCGAAAAGGCACAGTCACGATGCAAAACTCCTTGCAATTAACCCTGTTTAAGCGTGGGTCGCAGGGTGGGGTAAAAAAATCGGGGGTGGGGTGATTGTACGCCCCGAATTGAATTTCCAGTAAATCAGTCGGTTTACCGGAGATTAAATCGCCTCTGAGAATAACCCATGTTGATCCAAAAGTCCAGATACCCGATCGAGTTACCGGTGTTTTGATTGCAAGGGGCTTGGTCAGGGCAGCCACACCAGTAGAACTCGCCCCTAAAACCAGCGATAGCGCATCAGAATACTGAAACCGATGGCCACGGCGATCGCCCCCAGGAGCACCGATCGCAAGGGATGGGCATCGGGTGAAACCAGGCTGGTGGTGCTGGTGAACCGACCCTGCACGAGATTCAGGCTTTCCACGTCAATCCAAGGAATGCCGCCCCGCCGCAGCCAACCAGTGACCATCACGGGGCTGCCGATCGGGAGTTCTTGGCGACTTTGACGAATCAAGGTTCCCAGCCAACCCCAACGGCTGGCCAGGTGCAAGGGCAAGAGGCCGCTGGGGGTTTGTAGCCACAGATCTTGCCATAGTCCATTGGCCCAGCCCGATCGCCCCAGGAGTCGTCCTGATACTTTCACCATCACCGCATCGATCGGGAGGGCGTTGGGTTCGGCCAAGGCGCTGGCCAAGGGCGGCCCATCCGCATGATTAAAGATCAGGGGTAAGCGGCCGCGAATTTCTGGAAAGAAGGCATTCAGCCGCAGGAAAATCCCCAGTCCGCAACCCATCCAGGCCAGGCCCCACAGCAGGGAGCGATCGGCCCACATCCAGCCGATCGGATGATTCAACAGCCGCCCCAATCCCCCAATCACCCACAGCAGCAGCGCCACCCCCACGCCGGCCACCATGCCCACCCAAGGCCCGGACTGTAGCCACAGGGTTTGAGGGGTGGTGGGTCTCAGGGGGCGGGCCCGGGGCAAGGGTGGCAGATAGCGTTGTTGTTGGTCTTGGGCCGCTCGATCGCTGGCTTCAAATTCCGGTTCCAATCGCCAGCGCACGGCCAATTCCGCCAGGGTGGCCATTCGCTGGCCCGTGAGCGGATGGGTGTGATTGAGCTGGAGCCAAGTGCGATAGGGATTGCGTCGGCCCCAGGCCCACAGGGGTTCGGGGGGCGCGATCGGGTGGAAGCTGCCTTCAATGGCGGCGCAGGTGGGGCTGAAGGGCAACAACAGCTCGATCGCCACCAACCAAGGGGATAGGGCCCGGTTCGCGATCGCCTGTTCCGCCACTGCCGCACCGCACTTAACCAGGGCCCGCGCCAGGGCATTGGGATCCCCCGTTTCGGCGGCCCCGAGCCGATCGGCTTCGGCCTGGCGCGATCGACTCCAACCAAACAGGGCCCAACGCTCCACCCGATACAGCCCATAGGCCAGGGCCGACAAACCCACCGCCCCCAGCTTGGCGGGCCAAAGCTGCCAGGTTTCCGCCAATTGCGCCGCCCATTGATGCAAACCATAGGGCAGCAGCAACACCACCGTGGCCCAACTAGCGATCGCGCTGTCGCCACGATCAATTTGGCTATATTGAGCGGCCACCAAAGTTGCCAGTTCCCCATCACTCAGACCATCGATCGCCCCTTGACTAATGGCTAGGCGAGCTTGGGCCGGCAACCAACCATAGACCACCACCACCGGCAGATCCGTGGTTAGCAACCGGAGATAGGGAACCGGGCGATTGCGCGATCGCACCAGTCGCTGCAACAGGCGTGCCGTTTCCGGCCGCTGGGCAGACAGTTCTGAGAACTTGCGTGTTTGGCTACCCCAACGGTGCATCACCTCATCCAACAGCCAGGGCGACCCCAAAAACAGCAGCCCCAAGGCGATCCAAGCCGAAACCGAGGGATCATCGGTGATGTAGGGTGTAGCTTCTCCCCAAATGGGCAACCAAGGCAACAAAACCGACAGCCAATCCAACAGTTTGTTATAGGTGGCGGTTCCCAACAGGACAGACTGTTGCACGATCCAGGCCAAAAGCACGATCGCGATCGCCTGGCTCACCAACCGCTGACCCCAAGGCCTTGGGGTCAAAGCAGTGCGGCGATCGGCTCGGCCCCCGTTGCGCCATTGAACGCTATAGGGTTCGGGGGTTTGGGCATCCGTCGCCGCCGGGGGTTGCGCTTCCGGTGCAGTCGTCTCTACCGTTGTCACCACCGCCATCACGGCCGGCGGGCGATCGGGATTGGGAGACCAGGGTGGGGAACCGGCTACGGCACTTGGGGGACGATCCGATTTCAATGGGGATGTTGGTGCGGTTGTAGGGGCGATCGCTGGATTCGCTCCCGGGTCAGCGCTCGAAGATCCCGGCGTTGCAGATCCCGGCGTTGCAGATCCCGGCGAGGATCCCAAAGCCGAAGATCCTGAGGCTGGAGACCCCAAGGCTGGCGATCCGGGATGAGGATTCAACGCCACCCGCACCACCTGGGTTCGCTTCCCGATCGCCTGGGGATCCGTTAGGGGCACAAATCCCGCATTTCCCGCTTCCAGGGGCACAAATCCCGGATCCTCGGCGGCTTTGGGTTTTGGGGTGAGCGGCGGTGGGGGCGGCGGCTTCAGTTGCGATCGCGCTTGGGTTGCCCATTGGCGCACCTGGGGGTTGGGATGGTTCAGCAGCGATTCACAAAGGGCGATCGCCTTGGCCCATTGCCCCACAGCTCGATAAGCCCCCACCAGGGCCGCCTGGGCCCGAGCCTGCTCTGCCCCCGTCAAGGTGGCGCTGGCCGTTTCCAATGGGGCGATCGCCGCCGCCGGTTTCCCCTGCTTCAGGGCCGCCAAACCCGCTTGGAGCTGCGATCGCGCCCCCTCTGCCCCCAACTCCGCCATAGTTTCAACCCAAAACTAGCCAACCCAAGACGCAGAATTCGACGGTTGCTCAACCGTTCAACTTCCGAATCCAAATCTAAAGGCTAGTGTGCCCATCAGGCTCCCCCGGCCGCCACCGATAGACCCGTAAATTGACCCGATCGGCTGCATCAAACTGCACCCCCTCCCGTTCCAGCAACGCCCGCTGCAAATAATCATTGCCCTGCCGAAACGGTGAGTAGGAAATTTCCCCCCGCGCATTCACGACCCGTTGCCAAGGAATGTCTCGATCATCCCCCGCCACCCGCGCCAGGGCATAGCCCACTAACCGCGCCTTGCCCGCCAAGTTGGCCAGCTTGGCCACTTGCCCATAGGTTGCCACCTTGCCTGGGGGAATTTGCTGAACCACCGCATAAATTTGGGCATAAACCGTCATTGAATTGCCATTGCTCCTCAACCGCCCGATCGCTATTCAAGCCGATACTCAAGCCAATATCAAAGCCAAAATTCAAAATCAGACTTTCAAGATATTCGCTAAGATTTCAGCCAGTTTTCACCTAGGGCTGAAAGCGGCCACCACCGCCACCAGCCATATTTTTAAATTGCGTAAACTGCGAATCAAACAGTAGGCGTACTGTGCCCGTTGGGCCGTTACGGTGCTTGGTCAGCAACACTTCTGCAATTCCCCGATCAGGAGTATCTGGGTTATAATATTCTTCTCTATAAAGCATTAATATTAGATCCGCATCTTGTTCGATCGATCCAGATTCGCGTAAATCCGACATCATTGGTCGCTTATTTGTTCGTGATTCTACACTACGACTGAGCTGAGATAGGGCCAAGATTGGCACATTTAATTCCCGAGCCAGGGCCTTGAGCGATCGGGTAATTTTTGACAGCTCCTGTACCCGGTTATCTCCGCCTCCTTCCATCAATTGCAGGTAATCAATCACAATTAGTCCCAATGCGCCGCCGCGTTCCGCTTGCAGGCGACGAGCTTTTGATCGCATTTCTGTAATTGAAATATCCGCTGTGTCGTCAATATAAAGCTTCAGATTAGAAAGACCTTGAATGGCAGACCCAATTCGCCCCCATTCGTTTTCGCTAATCCGTCCCGATCGCAGGCGATTACTTTCAATTTGCGCTTCGCTGGAGAGCATCCGATACATTAGTTGCTCCTTCGACATTTCCAGACTGAAAATGGCGATCGGGAGGTTATGAATTGCAGCCACATTGCGAGCCGCATTCATCACAAAACTGGTTTTGCCCATTGAGGGCCGACCCGCCACAATGATCAAATCCGATCGCTGAAATCCTTGAGTCATCGCATCTAGATCATAGAAGCCGCTGCTCAGTCCCGGCATCTGAGATTCCAGGGCCCGACTTTCCAGCTCAAAGAATGCTTCCGAGAGAATCACCTCCGCAGAAGTCAAATCGTTTTTGGCTTTGGATTGGGTGATATTAAACAGGCGCTGTTCTGCGCGATCGAGCAATTTTGCCAACTCTTCCCTATTGTCAAATGCCAACTGCGCAATATCACCGCCCACGGAAATTAGTTGTCGCCGCACATATTTATCGGCAATCAAAAGGGCATAGCGATCAATATTGACTGCGCTAACGGTGCGATCGAGCAGTTGCGATATTTTTTGCGAGCCGCCCACTTTTTCTAAGAGGTCTCGATCCTTCAACCAAGTGGTCACCGATAGCAAATCCGTAGGATTGCCCCGGGCGTGCAATTCACGCATGGCTTCAAAAATGGTGCGGTGGGCACTTAAATAAAACGCCTCCGGTGTCAGAATTTCAGCAACGCGGTTCATCGCTTCCGGATCTAGCAAAATGCCGCCGAGGATCGACTCTTCCGCGTCAATATTTTGCGGCGGCAGTCGATCGCTCACGGTCGAAAAATCAAGCGACTCACTCATATTGCAAACAAGTTTGATCGATGGGTTCGCGATCGCAAAAATAAAGAAAATAGGGAATCTAATAGGAAATTCAGGGCCATGCGCATTCTGATCGGCACTATGCCACAGAAATGGGGGCTGGAACTAGCCAGACCCCCATGGGCGTGAGTTGCTCGGAATCCCGCTGGGGATCTGAGCGATGGATAGGATATTCAGGACAGGCATGATGGAGAGCGGGCCACCAGCGATCGACCATGAGCGATCGCCTAGCTGATGTGCCCAGACATCCCGGCGGCAATCCTACTCAGCAATCACTTCGATCGTCGCCGTTGCCACCACTTCCGGGTGCAACTTCAGCGACACCGTGTACTTGCCCAGCTTGTTGATTTCGGGCAAGGTCATATCGCGGTGATCCAAATCGATCCCGGCGTATTCCTTCACCTTGTCAGCCACTTCGCGGGTGGTCACAGTTCCAAAGATCGCATCGCCTTCGCCCACCGACTTGGCAATCCGCAGCGTGCCCACGGTAGACAGAGCCGTTTTGTTGGCTTCTGCGCGTTGTTTTTCTTCAATCTTGCGTTGGCGCTCGGCCTCGCGGCGGCGCTCCACTTGCTTCAAAATTCCAGGGGTTACGTTAACGGCTGCCCCCTGAGGCAGCAGGTAGTTGCGGGCATAACCGGGAGCCACTTCTACCAAATCGCCGGTCTTACCCAGCTTGCTAACGTCTTTGCTCAGAACTACTTGAACTCGCTTAGCCATGGTTGAGGATATCGTGTGTTGGGCTGTTGATGGGCGGGTCGCTGGGTAAGCACTCGGGCACTGCGCAATTACGGTGTAGGAGCGATGTCACGCGCACCGATCGCGCCCCACTCAACAAACTTTTAGACATTGCCAGACAAAAGGCAATTTCCAATATTAACAGCTATGTCGAGCTTGGCAGCAGTCTGAGGACGAAGATTCATCAGCGAAGCCTGGCGGAAATTGTCTAAATCCTTAGCGTGTGCCCGATCCCTGGCTGCGGCTGGGGCCGCCGGAGTCTGGAGGGGTGGGCGCTGGCTGTTGGGCGGCCGCTCGCACTAACCAACTCTGCTCGGGAGAACCGGCCAGGGCAAAGCGCTGGCCCCGACCCAGCCAAGACCAGGGTTCCACCACCGCCAACAGCCCCCAAGCCAAAATCACCATTCCTTTGATCAGGGGTTGCGATCGATCCAGGATCGCAGCGGATCGACTTTCGCCCATGACCAATCTTGCTGATTCCCCTTCCGATCGGTGCATGAGTCGTTGGGGGCGAACCACTGTCCTTCGATCGCAACAGTCCAACATCACAAACCTCCCTAGTGCTTTCAAAAACACAAATTAAAGGGCGAAGCTTAACAAGCAATCAAACCGAAACTGAATGGTTAATGGTGATTTTTGAATAGCAATGATTCATTTCAGGCATTCATTTCAGTCATTTATTTCAGTTATTCATTGTTGCAATCCATTAAAATCATGAATTGCAAATCATCAATCGCAAATGATTGATCACAAGCGGCTGATTACAACGGTTAACAGCATGGTTCACAAGCTGATCACAGTTGGTCACGGTTGGTCAGAACCGCTACCACCCAAAAAAATTGATGACCTAGCGGGGGATGCTCCCGATCGTGATGTTGGTTTCCAAACAGTCCATCAAATTACGAAACAATCAACAAACATCATGATCAGAGTGATCTTGACTGATCTTTGATTGTCCAAGCTTGATGATGAAAACTAAGTTAATGGAACCTAATTGGCACAAACTCAGTCAGTGGTCATCAAACTCAGGCTTTCAAAGGTTGCAATCAAGAGTCGTAACCCAAAATTGCAGCTTCAAGTTACAACTTGTAATCGCGACTCAGAATCTTGACCCCGAATCTCAACTCAAGATTGCAACTCAAGATTGCGGCTTAAAATCGCAACTTTAGGGCTGCTTCTACGGTTTCGTGGGCAAGCTTTGGAGCTTCGGTTTTAGCACTGATTTTACGCATTGACCATAGCCCTCTAGTAGTACCGTAGAACGGATATGAGTAACTCATCAGATCTCTTGGGAATTCTGAAGAAAATCTTAATATCCACCATCATAGCCACTACTAGTCTGGTGAATTTCCTGTGCCTCGACCGCTAATTCACCTCAGCACAAAATGCCTGAAGCCTTTGCCAAAGCTGGGTTTCCAGGATCAGTAGGTGGACTTTCTTATATCTGATAAATTGCTCAATTAAACCCACAATTATTCCCGACTACGGCCCCATCGGGCCGAGCCGCAACCGTCGCCCAAGCTCCGTGCTCCTATTCCGTACCCCCGTTCCGTGCCCCTGTTGCGCCTAAGTTTCCCATTCCCAATCAGGGCTAATCATCGAAGAAAAATCCGGTTCATTAGCCCTGAGCGGGATTGGTTAAACTTTTTGAGCAATTCATGACATGGGATTAAAGAAAATACCAGATCTTGGCGAAAATTCGTAAAAATTCAGAGACGATCGCCTGTGGAAATCCTGCAAGTGATTAATGGTTGGCGATCGGCGCTTTTTGCTGCGGCTAGGCTGCTTGTTGCGGCTATTGATTTAACCACTCCATGAGTTCGGTGGGGCTGAGTCCCAAATCTTTGGCCAGGCGATCGGTGTCGCTGCTGCCGCCAGCATCGCGGATTTCGGCCAGTTCTTGCGCCGATCGCCCCACAATTCGGGCAATGTTTTTGAGCTGCCCGTCATTAATCGGCCGCCCTTCGTAAATATCCTTCAGCTCGGGAGGCGAAAGACGATAGGAATCGCAAAATTGCACAAATTCTTGGCTCCCCATGCCCAGGGCGGCTTGGCGATCGCGCAGCAGGTAGGCAATGGCGCGGGGGCCGCTGGTGGGGCGAATGGTGGTTTCCAAGTACCGCAACATCAGTTGGCCCACCTGTTGGGAGTTGCCGCCCATTTTGGCCACCATGTCGGAGCAAAGGCGCTTGAAAGCTAAGCGCAACACAGTGTTGGTCGCCTCTAGTTTCTTTTCGCGATCGAACAGCTCAGACAACTGGTTAGCAAATTCACTGGTGCACCATCCCACCTCTTCGCCGTTGATGGTGAGGCTGGAATACCAACGCTGGGGGCCAAATTGCACCTTGGGGCTGTCTGTCGCCACGATCGTCTCCTTATGCAAACGCAGGTATATGCAGGGCCTGAAAATCCTGAAAACACTGAGCGGGTTGGGTCGATCGGGGTTCGGGGCGTTGGCGACGCAGAATTCTGAATTCGCAGCTTGCCTTGGCCTTGGTCGATGCAACCCTCTCCATCATCATCATCCATGATCCACTCTGACCATTGAGAGATCATCTCAGAGATTATCCCCGGCCCTTCAGCATCATGGATGATCAAAACCAGGGACGATCAGACGATTAAATGATTTTCTAACGATTTTATGGACGATTGAATGCTGATTGGATGATTTGTTAATGATTATGGGGATTTCAGGCGAAACTGGCCGCGCTCGCCACCGAAAGCCCCAACCACAAGCGGCGGCCGAAACGCCCAAAACCGCTTTTTCGATGTTTTGCAATTAACTTTCGGGCAAATTGGGTCGATCGAGGGGCCGACAAAAGGTTTCGACTCCTTGATGGCTGACCCACAGAACCACGGGCAACAGCAACACGGCCGGACAGGGGGGCTGATCATCCAAATAGCCCAGGGTGGCTGCGATCGCCCCTTGGGCTAGGGATTGGCGAACCGGTTCTTGCACGCAGAGCCGGGCACGACATCGCTTGGCCAAGCCTTCCAACCAACCATCACTGCGATCGGGCTGTTGACCGGCCCGAATGGCCAGGGCGATCGCCGCATCTTCGAGATCGCCTTCACAATCTTCAATCTCTGCCAGGGCCTCCAAAGCAGTGGGATATTCTGCTAACTCAACCCGCAGTTGGGCGATCCTGTCCGTTGACACTACCAAACGATTTTCGTTGCTCATAAAATCCGCAATTCGTCCGCAATCGATCGGCCTGCCTCAGTCCAGCACCCGCGAGCTAGAGACTGGCGACCCCTTCTAGCAACCAACATCAACAGAAGTATCAAACAGAAAAATCAACCAGAAAAATCAACCAGAAGAAATATCAAACCGATCATCAACTCATCAACAAAAACGTTAGCCAAGCCCATGCATTCAACCATTGACCCAGCCCATGCATTCAACCATTGACCCAGCCCATGTACTCAACCATTGACCCAGCCCATGTACTCAACCAACTCAGTGATTTAGTTCGTCTAGTCCGCCGGTCAAGGCCAATGGTCAAACCCATGGGCCGCTGCCCGTTTAGTACAAATACACTTCGCCCTGTTCGGTCACGTTCACGTAGTTCACATCGTGATCAATATTGTCGGTGGCGGTTAACACCAGTTCCAGATCGCCTTGGGGGGTCACGGTGGGGCGGGCCAACAAAAAACCGCGATCGGCCCGATATAACACCAGATTGCTCGGGGTGGGCAACATCTCCAAAACGCTGGTGGCGCGATCGGGAGAGTCTAGCTGACCGGTCAACAGGCGATCGCCCGTTACGCCAATCACCTCAAAGGCCACCTTGGCATTGGTGAAATTCACTAACCGCACAGTCACCTTGCCACCCTTGAGGGCCAAGCGCGAGGCGGGCAATGGAAAACGAGCTGGCAAGGGCAGCCGGTTTGCTTCGGCGCGCGTGTTGGGGCTGTTGGGCACGGCGCGGGCCGGTGCGGGGGTGGGGGTTTGGGGACGGGCTGGCGGGCTGGCGGGCTGTTGGCCAGCGGCACAGGGACAAGCGCACTGGCATTGGCCAGCGGCCGGTGGCCGAGGCGGGGCCGTTTCCGCCGTCACGGACTGACTTAAACCCAAAACACCGCCATACAGAAGGGCCACCGCCCCGATCGCTCCCATGCCCGATCGCCCCAGAAAACGCCGTACCATCGCTTTACTCCTCAAAAATCGAAAAAAATCGAATACCCACCACAAGGTTGTCTCAATGCAGCATCAAGCGACATCTGAATTCAATCAAACTCAAACCAGAATCAAACTCAAATCTCAACGAGGCCGATGAGGACCCTTGGGCCCATCCTCTCGCCAAGGCGGAATCAGGGTTTGAAGACCCGATCGAAGATCGTTAAATCGAAGATCGTTAATTAGCCCTCAAGATCCTCATCCTAGAGATCCTGAATCCGAGAGATCCTAGGGCTTTTGGAACTCCCAAGGCTTCCGAAAATCTTCCGCCGGCACGCCTTGCAGCGCCTTCAGCATAAACTCCCGCCAGATGGGAGCCACATAGCTGCCCCCCGTGGCCCCATAGCCGATCGGGCGGTAATTGTCATTCCCCGCCCAAACCGCCACCGACAGTTGCGGCACATAGCCCACAAACCAAATATCCCGCTCTGAGTCCGTTGTGCCCGTTTTGCCCGCCGCTGGCCGGCCAATATTGGCCGTCTTAGCCGTGCCGTTGGTAATCACCCCCCGCAGCGTATCCGTGAGGGTTGCCGTCGCCCAAGGATCCAGCACCAATTGCGGCCGGGGCGTGTTGTCTAAGAGCACTTTCCCGCTGCTGTCGGTCACCTGCACAATAAACGTGGTGTCCGAATGCCAGCCATTATTGGCAAACGTGGCATAGGCTCCCGCCATTTCCAACGGGGTCACGTCCTCCGACCCCAACGGCAAGGACAGCACCGGCTCCAGCGGGCTTTGGAAACCCAACAGCCGACAGGTCTCAATCACCTTGTTCAGCCCCACCTCCTGGCCCAGGCGCACCACGGGAATATTCAACGAAATTTCCAAGGCCCGCCGAATCGAAACCGAGCCGGAAAAGCCGCCCCCGTAGTTTTTGGGTCGATACATCACGCCCCCATCGTTGTAGCTGACGGGTGTGTCATTCACGGCAGAATTGGGCGTGTAACGGCCGGTGGCAAAGGCCGCGTAATACACAAAAGGTTTGAAGGCAGATCCCGGCTGGCGCATGGCCTGAATGGCCCGGTTGAACTGGCTCTTGCGATAGTCCACGCCGCCCACCATGGCCTTCACGAAGTGGGTGCGCGGATCCACCGCCACCAGGGCCACTTGATCCGCTCGCAACCCGCGCGATCGCATCCGGGCGTGGGCCGCGCTGACGGTGGCCTCAGCCATGGTCTGAAAATCAAAGTCCACGGTAGTTTGGATCCGCATCCCCCCCTTGAACAGATCTTCGCGCCGGAAGCGTTTCTTTAGCTCTTGGGTCACCGCCTCGGTCACGTAGGGCAGCTTACTGGACTGGAAGGAAGTGCTTTTACCTAAATTCAGCGGTTGATTGCGGGCGGCCAACTCCTCGGCGGGCGTGATCCAACCCAAGTCCAGCATTCGCCCCAGTACGATCGCCTGGCGTTGCTTCGCTCGCTCGAAGTTCAGAAACGGACTGTAATCCTCGGGAGCTTGGATCAGGCCCGCCAGCATGGCGCTCTCGGCCAGGTTCAAATCGGCGGCCGCCTTGCCAAAGTAGCTGCGGGAGGCGGTTTCAATGCCGTAGTTATTGTGGCCCCAATAAACTTGATTGAGATATAGCTCTAAAATTTCGTCCTTTTTCAGGATTTGTTCCAAGCGCAGTGACAAAACCGCCTCGGCCACCTTCCGGCTAATTCGGCGCTGGGGTGACAGAAACAGGTTTTTGACCAACTGCATGGTCAGGGTGGAGCCACCTTCGGAGGTGCGCCCTCGCTCCAGGTTGGTGACCAGGGCCCGCATAATGCTGCCGGGGTTGATGCCAGGGTGCTGATAGAAGCTGCTGTCTTCGATCGCGATGACGGCTCGCTTGAGGTGGGGCGAGATTTGATTTAGGGGGACCACGACCCGGTTGGCTTCGTCGTGCAAGCTGGCCAGCACACGCCCTTTGATGTCGTAGATATAGCTGGTTTCGCTGGGAGTGTAGGTTTGCAGAATCCGCACGTCCGGTAGGTTGCGGAAGCTAACGGCCAAGCCCACCAAGGCTCCGGCCACGGCGGCGCTGCCCAGCATGGTGACGGTCAACAGGGTGCCGCCGGTAATTTGCCCCGCTCCAACGACCAAACGCCACAGGCCCGGGCTGGGAGGCTCGATCGGGGGAGATGGGGCGGGTGTTGATCGGGGCAAGGGGCGAACTCCCGATCGGGGACGACGGGGAGAAGGCTTGTGTGAAACGTTGGAAGACACAGGCGAAAGCAGGCTCCTAACCGATCGCGATCGATGGAATTGCACCGTATCCTAGCATTTGAATTTGTGGGTCAAGTTTAAGATCTCAGCCCTGCGGGGCCAGGAGCGCGATCGGTGACGATTCAGGAATTGGGTTTGCTGTTGGGGTCAATTGTGGCCAGCGTGGTGGGGCAATTTTTGCTAAAAGCAGGGGCCCTGCGCTTGGGCAAAGTGACCGGCGACAACTGGCTCAGTCACTTGCTGTCCATGGTCACCACCTGGGAACTGGTGGCAGGGCTGACGGCCTATGGTCTTGGGGCGATCACCTATATCCTGCTGTTGACCCGAGTTAAGCTCAGCATTGCCGCCCCTTCCGTCTCCCTGATCTACGTGTTCACGGTGCTGATCGGGGTGGTGGCCTTTGGGGAATCCCTCCCGATCGCCCGGCTCGTCGGCGTTGGACTGATTATGACTGGGGTGGTTTTGGTGGCCTCTCAGTCCTAGGGAACAGCTTGAGTCTTTTGGGTTTTGGATCCTGGGGTCTCGACGGCTACCCGACCCGGCCACCAAAACTGATTGGGCAAGCGATAGGCCCGCGCCTGATTGGTATCAAAGGCCCAAGCACTCAACTCCGTTGGCTCCGCTGGCAATTCTTCCGGCGTGAAAGCCGCTTGCCAACCCGAAACTCGAAAATCAGCCCCAAGCTTGCGGGCCACATCCGGCCGCGATTCCGTTACCCAAGCGAGGGCGATCGGGCGATCGACCTGGGTTTTGGGATCCCGTGCCGCCAGAATCACCACATCAGCCGATCGCCTCGATCGCCGCAAAATCGCCCACCCCTTCGCCACCCAATGGGGCAATTCAGGATGACTCACGGGGCGTTGTTGATCCTTCAAAACCACCTTTGATTGCCAAGTCCAGCTATCCCACTGTCCTTCAGCCACACCCGCCAAATCCCGGGAGCCAAAAGCTGCCAAATTGGGCGCTTCGATCAGGGGAGGATTAATCACCCCCAAATCATTCAGCGGTCGCAAATATTGCCTCAACAATTGCAGATCCGGGTGAATCTGCTGCAAACCAAATGAATCATAAACAACGGGAAATAAAGTAATACAGGCTTTACCCAACCGTAATTGTCGATTCAAGATTTGCATTCCTCCCAAACCGGCGCGGTAGCTGTTAGACTCCAAAATTAGCCACAATCCCAATAGAAAAGCAGCTCCCCAAGAGAACCAGCGCCAAAATTGGTTGATTTTTAGGCTGTTGAAACCAGCTCTAGAACTCGTTCTGGAAGCGATTGTTGAATCGGCTTCAGCAGCAATCCCTTGCGCAGGCTTCAGAGCATATAAATTGCTTCGACCCAGGCTAGTGACAATCAGCCCAGTAATAGCAACCCACAAATAATTAGAAACCGTAATATAGCGCGGAGAAAATGCCTGCTCAATCCCAAAGCCCACTCGTCCCAATGACGTAATGGTTCCACTCAGAAGGCTATAGCTGCCCAAAGATAGCCAAGGGATCATGGCCATCAAAGTGCTGTGGAAATTTGGGTGATCGCCTGATTTCTGAAATTGTTGCCAAGCACTCCAAGCGTAAATAGCCACACCCCCCACAAAAGCGATCAGCGCAAAGGCTCCCAAGACCTGAGCCAATTGCTGATCAGAAAAGCTCAGGGGCGCACCCAGAAAGCCCAAAAAATATTGCACGAGCTTGAATGGATCTTCTAAGCCCGACAACAAACTTGGCGAATCGGGTGGTTTCACATAGCCATGAAAATAAAAAATCAACGTCCCAGAAAAGCAGGCCAGCCAACCCAACAGAAAAGCCCATGCCTTGCGATTAGGTTGTTGCCAAATTCTAAAACCGATCGGGATTAAGGAAATTAACCAAAAGGTCATGCCATTGGCAAATGTGAAGGTGGCAAACCAAGCCAAACTCACCATGGTCAGGAAAATTTGCCATTGGGGTTGATCGCCCCGCATCAACAGCAACATGCCCACCAAGCAAGCAGGTGTCACAAACATGATGTATTGCAGACCCCACAGCAGATTTTCGTACTGCAATGGGCTACAAAGAATTGTGGCAGTTACGGCGGTGGCAACAGCAACTAGACTCGGTTCGTTAGGAATTGAAAATCTGAGCAGGCGATGAATACCCAACAAAATGAGTAATAGAAGCGTGATCGTTAGTCCCACTTCGTAAGCAGCGTTCCAGTGAGTTAATTCTGCTAACCCAACAAGTATTAGGCGTGGAAAAAATTTGCGACTTTCATTGTGTTGAGCAAACAAACTTTCAAGCGTTATGTTCCCATGCTTCCAAGCATGAAAATAAACTCCGATCATCCAACCATCAAAAAAGGGAATATTGACGACATATTTGGCTAGCCAATGCAGCAGCAGTGCAACGGGTACACCAGCCATTCCATAAATCAAGAGGTTGGCTGAAGAAATTCCCATGAAGTGGGATTGATTGACCCAGTTTTGCAAAATCGAAAAACATTGAAGGCGTTTTTTGAGAGTGATTAACCAAGAATTTAGGATGGTCAACATTGATTCTTGAGCTGAGTTACTGAGTCTCAGAGTTGTCTAATTTTTAGAGAAGGTTTGAACAGTGTCAGATATGAATTTTTGAACCATAGGCACAACAAAACCAGGGATCTACATCCCTTGTTTGAGTTGGTTACTTGCGCAATTACGGGCTTAGGATCAGCCGTTTAGACATTTCCTAAGTCCGTGAGTTCCCGTCACTGTAGCGCGAGTTCTGTCCTTTCACCGATCGCAACTCGAAAAAAAACGCCACCGAGTCAAACTCGATGGCGATTTGCTTCCCTGGGTCAAGCCACGGATCCCGAAAAAGCGGGTGAATGTGCCTAAAATTTCACTCCGATTTCCTGGGTCTTAATGGCTTTGAATGCAATCAGAACGCTGACTGAGCCATGATCTAGTAGGAACTGAGGCCCCTTGAATGGAGCACCCGATCGCCCTGTTATGCACCCTGACGGTCAACAGTTGAGGGTCGATCGAGGTCGATCGCAGGGCCAGTTCCTCAGATGGCAGACAAAGTGAGATGCGGTAGATGCACGATGCACCCCGATTGAGGGGCAGAATCAGAGCTTGCGATCGCCTGAGTGATCGATCGCAATTAATGGAGGAGTTGGGCCTGCATTCACGGTTCGATCAGGTAGGCCAACTCCAGGCAGATACAGCTTGGCAGATGCAGAAGAAGGGAATGAACCCGAACTTTGGCGGAGACTGTGTAGATGCAAAAGTCGCCTGAGCGAACCTGATGAGTGGGAGAGCCTTGGCGACCATCGTGATCAACGGCTCATTTGCGGAGGCTGGTTGAGGACGCAGAACCTTATGAACCCAAGATCTTATGAACCCAAGATTTTGAACTCAAGAACTGGCCGGCTAAACCGCAATTCCGCAAGGGCGTTGCTGACGATGACCCCACACTTCAACTCAAAACGCCCACCCCTTTTGGGGAATGGCAACGGCGTTGAGGCAATTGACCCTAAACCCTCATTCAGCAACTTCCCAAGGAACTTGCAAGAAGTTTGAGTTAGTGTTTTGCCTTGGGTTTGAGTATAGCAACTTTTTTCCGAGAATTTACGGAGATTACTCAATTTTTTTGAGAAGTCCCGGCAAAGCCTGCTGCTTTTCTCCGTACAGGTTCTGGGGGTGATCGCACAGTCTCAGACGCAAAAATTGTTACCGGCCAATCTTTTCGGGCTTTGAGCTGTTCGATTCAGCATTCGTCACTCATTTCTTGGCGGGCAATGCATGTATTAAAAATTACTTCAAAAACCGTTACAAATTTCACGCCCCATGAACGGGATGAGCGGGATAATCTGCCCGCCCGCCCTGGCATCCTTACCATCCCCAAGTGCCGGGCGATCCTTTGAAGGGGCCAACAATCTCAGAGGTGATCCAGCCGCCATAAAAATCACCGGGCTGGGCCTGCACCAGCTCGCCATCCACATAGCAGGCATCCACGTAGCTCGGGTAAATTGCCACGTAGTTTTGAATCTCGGCAAAGGCGGGAGTCGGCGCGGGATAGAACCAAGCAGCGGCCTCGGCCCGGCGATCGCCCACTTGAATGCTGTAGTACCGGGCGGCCCCTTTCCACTCGCAAAAGGTCGATCGGGCAATTAGCTCAAAATATTCCTGCCGCAAATCCTCTGGGGGAATGTAATAAACCGGCGGGTGGCTGGTTTCCAAAACCCGTTTCGCTTGGTGGGTTTCGGCAATCACCACACCATTGAACTCCACCCGAATTTGCTTACCCGAGTCTTCCCAGCGCGGCGGCCGGGGATAGTCCCACACGGATTCTTGGCCAGGGCCGGGAACCATTCGATCGGGATGTGCCATCACTCAAAACCCCAGTTGAATCGTTTTGTTGAATTTTGCCGCTGAATCCTTTGAAAGTCACTGGGAATCGCCTGAGTGCAACCACCCCCAGCCCAAACACTGCTACGACATCGCTTTGCTAGACTGAGAACCGGGGCTTAACGTTTCTTAAAACCCAAGCCCACAGCAGAAAATTTTCATCGGTTTCCTGGGGCCACCCCCCTTGATCACCCCCTAATTCTGTTTGCTGCCCTTCGCACCGTTTGAGGAATCATTACATGGCTCCAACTTTGCTGCTGTCTCGGGATGTGCCCGAGTTGCGTTACCTGCCCACGGTCGATCGCTTCGATGAAAGCTGGCGATCGCCCCTTTCGACCTTGTTGGGTTGGGGGCGCGCCGCCGGAGCCGATTTTGTGGAATTTTTCCTGGAGCGCAGCAACTACATCAACTGCCTGGCCGAAGACGATGCCATCACCAGCATTGCCCCCCGACTGGCCACCGGCGCGGGGGTGCGCGTGTTTCGTGGCCATGCCGACTGCTACGTCAGCACCAACGATCTGACCTTTGCCGGGTTGCGATCGGCCTTGGAAAAAGCCCTGGCCATCCTGGGGTTGAGCCTGCCGGGCCCCAACGCCTACATCCCCGAAGTGAACCTGGAACCCCTGCGGGACTACGTGGCCACCAAGGGCAAGGACGCTTGGTTGGGTCAATGTAGCTCCATGAAGGAGATGGGCGAGGTGCTGCTGGCGGCCAATGACGCGCTGGCCAAGCAAGGCAGCCATGTGCAATCGAGGCGATCGAGCTATTTTCGCGACTGGCAAGAAGTGTTGGTGGCCGCCAGTGATGGCGTGTTTGCCCATGACATTCGCCTGACCCAATCGGTGGGGTCAAGCTTGCTCTGTGCCGATGGGGCCAATCGATCGTCCATTGGTCAGCGGGCCGGCGATGCCAGCAATCCCCAATTCTTGCGGGATTGGGACTACGAAACCTTCACCAGTAGCATTGCTGAATCGGCGGGCAAAATGCTCTACGCCGACTATGTGGAGTCGGGCAACTATCCCGTGGTCATGGCCAATGCCTTTGGCGGCGTGATTTTCCACGAAGCCTGCGGACACCTGCTGGAAACCACCCAAGTGGAACGCAAAACCACGCCATTTTGGGACAAGAAAGGCGAAAAAATCGCCCATGAAAATTTGACCGCTTGGGATGAAGGCTTGAGCGACAACGCCTTCGGAACTCTGGATATGGACGATGAAGGAATGCCGGTGCAGCGTACCTTGCTGATCGAAAACGGCATTCTGAAAAACTTCATTTCCGATCGCGCGGGCTTTGTGAAAACCGGCCATCCCCGCACCGGCAGCGGCCGCCGTCAGGGCTACACCTTCGCCGCCGCTTCACGGATGCGGAACACCTACATTGCCCCGGGCAAATTCTCGATCGATCAGTTGTTTGGCTCAATCGATCGCGGCATTTATTGCAAGCGGATGGGCGGCGGCAGTGTCGGCCCCACCGGTCAATTTAACTTCGGCGTAGATGAAGCTTACCTGATTGAAAATGGCCAGCTCACCAAACCGCTGAAGGGCGCAACCTTGATTGGGGAAGCCGTAGAAATCATGCAGAAAATTTCCATGTCTTCCAATGATTTGGCCCTGTCGCCGGGGTTCTGTGGATCGGTCAGTGGCAGTGTCTATGTCACCGTGGGTCAACCCCACATCAAAGTGGATGCAATTACCGTGGGAGGTCGCTAAGTCGTGGCAATTTCAATTGAACAATTGGCAACGGATGCCCGCGATTTGGCAACCAATTTGGGCATCAAACAATTTGATTTGTACGGATCATCAGTGGATGAAACCAGCGTCAAAGTGCGCGACGGCGAGCCGGAACAGGTGAAGGCCTCCCAGCGATCGGGCGTGACCGTGCGGGTTTGGAACCAAGATGGGCGCGTGGGCATCACCTCCACCACCGACATCGATCGAGCCGGGCTGGAACTGGCCCTGCGCACCGCCAGCGAGGCCAGCGCCTTCGGAGCCACGGACAATGTGCCGGACTTCAGCCCCGAAGCCACCCAGCCGATCGATGGCAACACCAGCGACATGGCCCCGCCTGCCCCGATCAACACCTTGATCACGGCCCTGGCCGATGCCGAAAAACGGCTGCTGGATGCCCACCCGGCAATCACCTCCGTGCCCTACAACGGCCTCTCCCAAAGCGACACGGAGCGGTTTTATCTGAACAGCGAAGGGGCCCTGCGGCACGAGGCCCGTTCGATCGCCTCCATGTACCTCTACGCCAAAACCGATCAGGAAGGGCGCAAACCCCGCAGCGGCGGCGCATTCCGCATGGCCCGCAGCTTCGATCGCCTCGACCTAGAAGGCTGCCTGCAAGAGAGCACCGAAAAAACCCTCAGCCACCTGAACTACGACAAAATTCAGTCGGGCAAATATCCGGTGGTCTTTTCGCCCGAAGCCTTCCTCAGCTTGCTGGGAGCCTTTTCCAATCTGTTCAACGCCCAGAGCATTTTGGATAAGCAAAGCCTCTCGACCCCGGATTCGCTGGGGCAAACCCTGGCCGCGTCGATCCTGTCGCTGGCGGACGACGAACACCACCCCGGCAACATTGGCGCAAGCTGGTTTGACGGCGAAGGCACCCCCACCCGCCGCATCCCGCTGATCACCGATGGGCAACTCAGCAACTTCCTGCACAGTGCCGGAACCGCCAAGCGCCTGGGCGCACAACCCACGGGCCACGCCAACATGGGCGCAAAGGTGACGGTCAGCCCCGGCTATTGGCACGTGTTCTCAAACCAACCGGGAGACCTACGCTTGGCCGATGCCGAGCAGGTAATCTTGGTGGACGATGTGAGCGCGCTGCACGCGGGGGTGAACGCCCTGGAGGGATCGTTCTCGCTGCCCTTTGATGGCTGGTTGGTGAAACGGGGCGATCGGGTCAGCATCGAGTCCGCCACGATCGCGGGCGACATTCGCGACCTGCTGAAGTCGATCGTCTGTGTGGAACCGGAAGCCGAGGTGCTCCCCGGTGGCACTTGCCCACGCATTTGGGTGGCGGAACTGTCGATTACGGGCGACTAGCAATTTAATTAGGGCGATCAGTTGGGAGTAGCCCCTTGCTGCCCCCAACTGCATCCCCATCTCCTAGCGATCGCCATGGTTGCTAATTTCGATCGATGCGGCGGACCCCTATTTTTATCCCGATGGAGTTGTCACTTGCGATCAGCGCGATCGCCAGGCCACCAGCCTGATTAGCCATCCCAAGCTGATTATCGAAGTGCTGTCACCCAGCACAGCCCGGTTCGATCGCACTGAAAAACTTGCCGATTACCGAACCATTCTTAGCCTGACTGAGAAGGATAACCCCTTACCGAAACGATGAAATGGTTGGTTTTTTTGGGGGCTTCACAAGGGGCCGTTGCCCCCTGTGAAAACGAGAGACCCGAGCGAGAGGAACCGCTCTAGACCAGTAGGAACCGACTGGCGATCGCGCTGGCTTCCGCCGTTGAGCGACCGCGCAACACCCCAATCAGTTCATCACCGCCGCTGAGGCCCGCCGTACCGTCATTGTCGATGAACAGACCCAGGGCCGTGGCATCCACGGTGGTGGTACCGAGAACGTAGGTGGCTCCGCTGGCCAGTTGCAGGCGATCGTCCGTGGGGCTGAAGTCCGTGATCAGGGCGTAGTCACCTAAGCCGGGATTGCTGTTGTTGGTGTTGCTGTAAAACGCGCCGCTGCTGTTGCCCAACACAAACAAATCGCTACCGGCTCCGCCGACGAGGGTGTCGATTTCGCCAGCGCCCCGGAGACTGTCGAGGCCCGCGCCCGTCAGGGTGTCGTTGCCCAGGTCGCCCGACAGGGAATCTCGGCCCAGGTCGCCAAACAGTTGGTCATCGCCCTGGCCACCAAACAAAACATCGACATCTTGGCCGCCGCGCAGGAAATCGTTGCCTTGGTTGCCGTAGAGGGTGTCGTTGCCCTGATTGCCTGCGAGGCTGTCGTTGCCCTGGTTGCCGAAAACTAGGTTGTCGCCACCCCGTGCATCGAGTCGATCGGCGGCGTTGGTGCCGCGAAACGCCCGCGCCACGGGTAGGGCCTCATCAAACCGGATCAGACCCAATCGCACGGGGGTGACTTCCGTTTCAAAGGGCACGGTGCCGTTACCGGGCAGGGTGTCGGCCGCCAAGCCGAAGTCGTTGTCGTTGACGATCGCGAGGGTGTTGGCATCAACCCGCGCCAGGCCTTCGGGTTTGTCCACGTTCACATAGCCCGCTTCTGCGGCGTTCACGAGCAGCCGCTTGGCAACGGGTTCAATGCCGGCCGCTTTTAGTTCTGCGTAGGTTAGCTGCTCGATCGTTTTGCCGGGGGGCAGTTGACGCAAGTTGGCGGGGGAGTTGATGTTGGTCGCGCCAGCTAGGTCGATCTGATAGATCAACTTGTTGGAGCTGGTGTCGGTCAGGTCGTCGCGTTCAATGACGGCAAATTGACCGCCCCCGATCGCCACGGCATCCCCAATTTTGTCGGTGCGGCCATCGCCACTGCGGGTGATGTCATCGAGGATGTAGAGATATTCGGCGGTCACTTCGCGGGTGCTGATGTCCAACTGCACAATCCGCAGGTTGCGCGATCCTCGGGAGGTGGTGTCGGCGGTGCTGTCGGGATTGTCGATCGCGCTTTGGATGAAGGCATAGAGTTTGTTGCCATCCAAGGCCACGGCTTCAAATCCTCGATTGGCCCGTCGCGACCCATAGACGGCGGGTAGGATTTCCGTGCCAAATGTGCCGGCGGGTTGTTGAGCGGCGGCGGCGGTTCCTTGGGGAATGAAGCGGTTTAGGAGTTTGCCGGTGCGATCGAACTGATAGATGGCGGGGCGATATTCATCCACCATCCAGAACGACCCATCGGGGGCCACCACCACCCCTTCCGAGTCAATGCCTACGGGGTCGTTCGTGAGCCGGTTGCCAAACAAGTCCACGGGCACTTCATCCGTGTAGGCTGTGCCTGAGGCGGCCGCTTGCAAATTGGGCAGGCCGGTGATCGGGCGATTGTCGGCGGCCTTCAGTCCGATCGTCTCGGTGAGGGTGAAGGCGCGAGTGGCCGGATCCAAAGAAAAGCGAATTAACTGCGGCTGAAAATCGGGCAGCGCAAAGGGGCGCTCGTTGCCGGGCACGTCGCGCAACAGGTTGGTGGGTTCACCATTGGGGCCGCGATCGGTATGGGTCAGGAATTGCAACCGCCCGTTGGCATCTCTTCCCTCGAAGGCTAACCCGGAAAACCCGCCCAGAAAAATCTGTTGACCGGGAGTGGTTTGGGAAGGGTTGCGGGGGTTGGTCGTGGCTGTTGTGCCCAACAGCGGACGGTTATTCCAATCGAAGGTCGAAATTGTGGTGGCCATACAGCACAGGAAACAACAGTGGGCAGAAGCTCCCGAACGATCGAATCGCGCCTTGGAGCTTGGCCACTCTATCGGCCTGGGCTTAAGCAACCATTAACACTAGATTGCTGTTTGCTTAATCTGCGCAGTCCGGCTCAAGGCCGCTGATCCCAGGGCAACCGATCGCCCCTGCTCAAACCTGCACCAAGGCATCCCAACGGCGAAGCGTTTTTGCCGATCGCAGCAAGCGCCGAGGGAGCGATCGCCCGGTCAGGAAGTTCATCAACCAGGGGGACTGGTTCCAGCGATTGATCCGACGAGACAGGACAAACTCCTGATCAAACAGTCGTTGCAAATCGCGATCGTAAGCGGAGAGGGCTGCGCGATCGAACTGGCCAACCCGGATGGCCGTTGCGGTCACGGCTGCCGCCAGCCGCCCCGAGTCGATCGCCTTGGCCGTACCAAACCCCGTTAGCGGATTGCACAGGCCGGCCGCGTCACCCGCCAGCAACACCCGATCGCCCGATCGGCGGATCTGGGCCGAGCCGCCAAAGGTCATGGGCCAGGTTTCTGGCTCACTGATGGGTTCTGCGGTTGCCAAGCGTTCCCGCAACCAGGGTTTGGCGGCAATCACTTCCGACAGCAACCCGGACAGGCGGGCGGAGTCGTTGCCAATTCGATCGGCCCTAGTGCCCAAGCCAACTTTGAACCGCCCATGGGCCAAGGGAGCGATGAACAAAAAGCCCGGCAAGAGGGGCTGAATGTAGTGTGCTTCGATGTGGGGCTGCTCGAAGCCGGCCACGTTGCGGTAGTAGCGGTGGAGTGTCAGGGCCCGATCGGTGGGGTCTTCGGTTTGGTTCAGCAACAGACTGGCCACGCGCGATCGGGCCCCATCGGCTCCAATGACGAGCTTGGTGTGCAGGGTTTCCGTTTGCTCACCGATTTTCACCACTGCCGCCAACCGATCGCCCGCCGGTTCCAGGGTCACCAATTCACAGCCCAGCCGCAGATCCGCAGTCGATCGATCCACAAACCCCAATAGCAGGGCATCCATGGCCTGGCGATCCATGGTGTAAATCGGGGCTTGGTCGGCCGGGTGGGGCAGGGGGGGTTGGTAGCGATCGCCCCGATCGCTGAAAATCCAAGCGCCGGCCGGACAGGGCAACAGGTCGGGGCTGGCGAGGAGGGCTGCTGCCAAATCAGGGCGATTGAGGCGATTGAGCGCGGCCAACAGATCCTGGCCAAAGGCGTTGCCGTCCACTTTGTCGCGGGGAAAAACGGCGCGATCGATCAGCACATGGTCAATTCCCCGCTGACTGAGGGCGATTGAGCTGGCCACGCCTGCCGGCCCAGCTCCGACAACTAAAACATTGGTTTCCATAGCAGTGGATTGAAGGGCAAATCTTTTTTGAAGCTTGAATACTGTCTATTGATCTTCTTAGATTGCCCGATCGTCAACTTGCCAAAATTGGAGGCACTGGGGTCTAAAAACTCAAAAAAATGGGCGATCGGCTATTCCACGATTTCGCCCAAATATAGCCGCACGAAATCCCGCGCTGCTTCTGGATTTAGCTTTTTTAAGGCTGTGACGATCGCCACGATCGTTGCGCCTGTGGGATCGCTCAGCTCATGAACCCAACGATAGGGCACTGATCGCCGCAACCCCAGCTCAACAGCCAGTCGATTTTGGCTGATGTTGTGGATTGCTCTCAGTGCTTGTCCGGCACGTCCCATGCCCTCGATCGTCGCAAAGGTTGGAGTTTCCGTGAATGCGCTCCCGATCGCTAACGCTCCTCTAAGAATTCGCCCAAATATAACCGCACAAAGTCCCGAGCGGCGGCTGGATCAATCTCCTGAAGTGCCTGAGCCAATTCGTAAACCCGTTCAGCGGTTGGGTCGCGCACCTCGTTGCACCAGCGATAAACGTTCGAGGTGCTAATTTCCAGGGCTGAGGAGACCTTTCCCTGAGTAATTCCGTAAGTCTCGAGGACTTGCTTGAGTGCTTTGCCTGCTTTCCCCATGCCCCAATCTTGCCGTTGTCGTTGAGTTGAACAGTGGGTGGGGCGATCGGCTATTCCACAATTTCGCCCAAATATAGCCGCACGAAATCCCGCGCTGCTTCTGGATTTAGCTTTTTTAAGGCTGTGACGATCGCCACGATCGTGTCACCGCTAGGGTCGCGAACGCCATTGCACCAGCGATATACGGTGGTTCGCTCGATATTCAATCTGGCGGCGAGAGCGTACTGACTGACCTCGTGCGAGGTCAAAACTTGCTTTAAAACTTGTCCGGCTTTCCCCATAGGCTCAATCCTCTCAAAAGCCTATAGGTTTCGTAAATTGGCTACCATTTGGACTAGTAAATTGATCGGTTGACGTATACAGATTGGACTATTAAACTTAAGACAAGTCCAAGTAAGTGAGATTTGACAAAGCTGTTGTACGTCCCACATTCAATGGGGGATAGAGACTGATGCCTCATTGATCTTGCTTTGCTTGTGCCAACGGCCAATTCATTTCAGGAGGAACGGCCATGACGACTGTAACTGACTTTGTGGAAACGCCGATCGCCCCGGAATCCTTGACTGAGGGGCAATTCGCGCTCGATTCCCTGCCCGCGCGATTGGATGGGCGCGAAACGGTGAAAGTGATGGTGATTGGGTCGCCGCGTGCGGTGGAAAACACGATTCGGGTGTTGTATCTGCGCGGCTTTGCGGAGTTGTATGAGTGGTCACCGATGCAGCCGACCCAAAATCCCGGTGAGGTGATGAGCTTGCTGAGGCGGCTGTTGTCGTTGAGTTGAGCAGTCTAGAGTAAGGCTCGAATTTGACCGATCGCGTTGCTGAGGAGTTGAGCAGCGCGATTCGCGTTATCGCCTGCCAACTATTTATGGTTTGTAAGTCCACTCACCAATAAAGCCTTGCTGGTTAGC
Source organism: Limnothrix sp. FACHB-881 (assembly GCF_014698135.1). Lineage (NCBI taxonomy): Bacteria > Bacillati > Cyanobacteriota > Cyanophyceae > Pseudanabaenales > Pseudanabaenaceae > Limnothrix > Limnothrix sp. FACHB-881. The sequence continues at coordinate 20,764 of NZ_JACJSN010000007.1, read as the reverse complement.
GAGGGATAGTAATGGCTCTAGGGTTCGACGATAGGACATTTGAAGATGCTCAAGAATCAATAGATCTGGAGCTGATATTCTCAAGTCTGAGATGTATGAACTGATGTGCTTATCCCATTTTCTCGATGTCATATGCTGATAATGAAAAACAAGAAATTTGTGTTGAAGTCCGATAAAGAAATCCAGATAATTTACACTGGGCAAATGATTAGACTTCATTAGATTTGCACGACTATCAACAGGAATTAGATTCCATGGCAGATCATGAGCCACAAAAGACCATGGCAGAAAATGATCAATCGCAGAGGTCGTATCTTGGAGAGACTGACCAGAGTAGATACAGGATAAATTCTCAGATTGAATTACTGGCTCCCAGAGCTTTGAAATCTGGTCAAGGGAGCTTCTGCGAATAGGAGGAAATATTTTAGAAACAATATTAGGCGTTGATGGGTTTCGCTGTTGCATATAAATCAGCCATTGCCAAGTTGCCCAACCTCGAACAATGGGGAAATTTTCCCGAAAGTAAATAATCCAATCTTGATGAAAAATAATAGACTGACAAAATGTTGCTTGATCAGATTTAAAACAATACAATGGCTTGATATCCTGGAATTTTTCTCTAGACAAGTCTACAATTGCTTGGTTGATTTTTGTATCCTTGATTCCGCGCAAAAATTCTTGAAAGAAAGGGTAAATTAGGCGAAAAGGAACATATCGAAGAATATCTTTGGAAATGTCATCTAAATTTTGTGCTTGAATCGATTTTCTGATTGAGTTTCTCTCGAAATTGGCAAGATTGAGAGCCGATTTCAAGAAAACAGGAGCGAGATGATCTAGCTTCTTGGCAATTCGATCTTGAGAGCCAAAAGAGAGCTTGAAGTAACTATGAGGATACCAAGCATTAATTAACATTTCAATAATCACTTCTCTCAAGTTAATCTCAAGAGGGCATTCAAATGCATGGCGCTCTAGAATATCAAGGAGCGATAAAAAGAATAGATATTTGTAAGAGGTGGTAGTACTGTTGAATAGTTGCGAGAGGATGCCAATATTAACCCCGCTCGACTGTGGTAGTTGCTGTGGGATAAAACTAAAAATTTCATCGCTCATTATTTTTGAAGTTAAGTGTTGATTGAAGTTTTTTGAAGCCATCATCGGCTCATGGCTTCCATCACGTATCTTGCATGTTTTATTTTGAGTAATCTAAGAAAGCCTTGGCAAGTAATTTGCTGCTTGAATGGAGTGCTTGAATAGTCAGCCCCCAGCCGATCGCCCTGGGGGCAGCGTGGCCGGGCGATCGATGGCCAAGCCAGACAGTCGCCCTAAACTAGGAAGAGTTCGCCCATTCTCCAGCCCGTTCCCATGGCCAATCTTGCGGATTCTCGATTAGGACGGTGGGCCCAGCGCGTGCAAGCGGCCGCCCTCATTGGTGGTCAAACCCTGGTTCACCTCAGCCGTGGCAAAATTCACCGCCGCAACACGATCGAACAAATGCACCTGGTGGGGCCCGACTCGTTGGGCATTGTGCTGCTGGCCGGCGTGTCGATCGGGGCGGTGTTTACGATCCAAGTGGCTCGCGAATTTATCAAATATGGAGCCACCTCCGCGATCGGGGGTGTGATGGCAGTGGCCATGGCGCGGGAACTGTCGCCGGTCTTTGCCGCCGTGATTTTGGCCGGGCGGGTGGGGTCGGCCTTTGCGGCGGAAATTGGCACGATGTGTGTGACGGAGCAAATCGATGCGCTTTATGTGTTGCGCACCGACCCGATCGACTATTTAGTCGTGCCTCGGGTTTTGGCCTGTTGCACCATGCTGCCCCTGCTCACGGAATTGGGGTTGCTGGCGGCCATGCTGGCGGGACTGACCATTTCGGAACTGGGCTTTGGCATCACCCGCTACGAGTTTCTCGATTCTGTGAAAACCTTTTTGGAAGTGCGGGATCTGTTTTGCGCTGCCATCAAAGGCGCTTGCTTTGGGGGGCTAATCGCCGCGATCGGCTGTGGTTGGGGTCTCACCACCAGCGGCGGGGCCAAGGGCGTGGGCCAAGCCACCACCTCCGCCGTGGTCACCTCTTTGCTGGCGATTTTGATTGCCAATTTCTTTTTGTCCTGGCTGATGTTCCGCAGCGCTCCCACGCTCTAGGCGTAATTGATCAGCGCGGTCGATCGGTGCAGTTGAATGGTCACCAGTCGCTGCGTCAAAAATCCCAATTTTCCTGAAATTCCTGGCGCGGGATGGGGCTTTTTCGATCGGGTCAGCTCGCCCCAAGAAATCTGTCACAATAGAAGGGATTTCTGGCGCAAAACAGCCGCCGTTTTTAACCCCCAATTCCGTTCTTGATCATGGCTTTTAAGATTCAAAAAACCGATGCCGAATGGCAATCGCAACTGACTCCGGAACAGTTTCAAGTGACGCGCAAGCATGGCACGGAACGCGCGTTCACGGGAGAACATTGGGATAACAAGGCTCCCGGAACCTACAACTGCGTTTGCTGTGGAACGCCCCTTTTTATTTCAGATACCAAATATGATTCGGGAACTGGCTGGCCCAGTTTTTGGCAGCCGATCGCTCCGGAAAATATTGAAACTCAGGTCGATCGCACCCTGTGGATGACCCGCACCGAAGTGCATTGTGCTAACTGTGGGGCCCACTTGGGCCATGTGTTTGAAGATGGCCCGCCGCCCACCGGCCTGCGCTATTGTATGAATTCTGCTTCCTTGAAATTTGAGCCAAATTAAGGGCCAGATTAAGGGCCAAATTGAGCTTGAATGGCGATCAATTGTCATCCGTTGTGGTTGAGTGATCGCCGAGGTTTCGATCAAACCGTTTGATCGGGTTTTTGGGTCTTGTTTCTCGATCGCATTTTGAGCTAAGAAAAAATCCCCCGCAATCGATCGACTGTGGGGGATTTTGCTTGAAGATGAAAGCTTTGCTGAATTCAGGCCATGAAGTTTAACACTGATTCTGAACTTTGGGGGTGATTTCCAGGTCAATTTCCTGTGATCACCCCCCTTGAATTGCAGCGCTTCAGGGCAGGTTGCAATCTAGGCGATCGCGGCCATTTTCACATCGCTTTCGTTCAGCAGGTCTTGCAATTCTTGGGCATCAACGGTCTCTTTTTCCACCAGCATTTGAGCCAGGCGATCGAGCACGGAGCGGTTTTCTTGCAGCACTTGCTTAGCGCGGCGGTAGGCTTGATCCACCAGGTTGCGGACTTCCTCGTCGATCGCGGCGGCCGTCTCTTCCGAGAAGTCGCGCTCGGAGGCAATGTCGCGACCCAGGAACATGTTGCCTTGCTGGCGACCGAGGGCCACCGGGCCCAGGCGATCGCTCATGCCAAAGCGGGTCACCATTTGGCGTGCCACACGGGTCACCTGCTGCAAGTCGTTGGAAGCGCCCGTGGTCACTTCCTCTTCACCGAAGATGATTTCTTCCGCCAGGCGACCGCCCAGGGCAACCGCCATTTGATTTTCCAGATAGGAACGGGAATAGAGACCCGAATCCATCCGATCTTCGCTAGGCGCAAACCAGGTCAAACCGCCGGCCTGACCGCGCGGGATGATGCTGATTTTTTGCACGGGGTCGTAGTCGGGCATCAGCGCACCCACTAGGGCGTGGCCGGCTTCGTGGTAGGCCACCAGGGTCTTGCGCTTTTCGCTCATCACGCGATCTTTCTTTTCGGGGCCGGCCAAAATCCGGTCGATCGCGTCGTTGATTTCGTCCATCGAAATTTCCGTCAAGTTGCGACGGGCGGCCAAAATTGCCGCTTCATTCAGCAAGTTCGACAGATCCGCACCGGTAAAGCCGGGGGTGCGGCGAGCAATCCGCTCCAGATCCATATCCTTCGAGAGGGACTTGCCGCGCGCGTGGACACCCAGAATTTCCAGGCGGCCGTTGAAGTCGGGGCGATCGACCACCACTTGGCGATCGAACCGGCCGGGACGCATCAGCGCCGCGTCCAACACGTCGGGGCGGTTGGTGGCCGCAATCACAATAATCCCCGTGTTGCCCTCAAAGCCGTCCATTTCGGTCAGCAATTGGTTCAGGGTTTGTTCGCGCTCGTCGTTGCCGCCGCCGAGACCCGCGCCCCGCTGACGACCTACCGCGTCGATTTCATCGATGAACACAATGCAAGGGGCGTTTTGCTTGGCCTGCTCAAACAGGTCGCGCACGCGGGAAGCCCCCACACCCACAAACATTTCCACAAATTCCGAACCGGAGATGCTGAAGAAGGGCACACCCGCTTCGCCAGCCACAGCCCGCGCCAGCAGGGTTTTACCGGTTCCCGGAGGGCCCACCAGCAGCACGCCCTTGGGAATCTTTGCACCCACGGCGGTGAAGCGATCGGCATTTTTCAGGAAGTCCACCACTTCCGTCAGCTCCAACTTGGCTTGCTCAATGCCGGCCACGTCGTTGAAGGTGATTTGGGTTTGGGGTTCCATTTGCACCCGGGCCCGCGATTTGCCAAAGTTCATGGCCGGGTTGCCCGCGCCACCTTGGGCCCGCCGCAACAGGAAGAACAAACCCACCAACAGCAGAATCGGCAGGAACAGGCTGCTCAGGGCCCGGAACCAGAAGCCTTCGTCGCTGGGCGGTTGCACGGAAATATCAACGTTGTTGCTGGTCAGAATGTTGATGATTTCCGGGTCGTTGGGCAGGTTCACCAACACGGTGCTGCCGTCTTCGGTGGTGGCCAAGGCCCGGGAGCGATCGGCGCTAATCCGCACGCGATCAACCTTTTTAGATTGCACTTCCTGCACGAATTGGCTGTAGCGCCAGGTTTCGCGGGTTTGGGGCTGTCGATCGAAGAACGCTGTACCCAGGGCGATGATTACGATCGCCAACAGGGCATAGAGTCCGGCATTTCTCCACCGTTTATTCACTGGTGCATCCTCCTAAAAGGCGTTCTGCCAGGGCGTTTGTTATGCCAGGGCTGTACTTGCCGTAGCTCAAAAATTAACTGGTTGTTAACTAATGTTAACGCAATGGCTTCCAGTCCGTCGCCATGGCTGCTATTAACGATTATGCGGATTTCCGACTCAGGATGGGTGTGGACGAAATCGCTTGGTGGGTGTAACAGCGCGATCGCCCCGCAGACTAAGGGTTATGCGGTCGTCGCCGCCAGTCGGTCTAGCCGGTCTAGCCGTCAGTGGGTTGAAGTGTTTGGGGAGAAATGAAGAGAATGCAGGCATTTGGCGGCCCGAAGACCACAGAATTTCCGATGCCGCTGGAGCCGGGCGATCGGGTGTGGGTGATTGCCCCCAGCGGGCCGGTTTTGGATCCGGCGGCGATCGCCCGGGGGGTGGAAATTTGGCAAGACCGGGGCTTTCGGGTGCAGTTTGCGGCCGGTTGGGACGCGCAAACGGGATTTTTGGCGGGCACTGATGCCCAACGTCGATCGCAACTGGCGGCGGCCTTGGCGGATCCCGGTTGCCGAGCGATCGTCTGTGCGCGGGGGGGCTATGGCTCGGCCCGACTGCTGGAGGATTGGGATTGGCCGCTGTTTGCCGGTCGAGGGGCAGGGCTGATGGTGGACCCAGCGCGATCGCCCCTGTGGTTGATTGGGTTTTCAGACATTACGGCTCTGCTGTGGAGTTTGGCCCGGCAAGGGGTGGCGGGTGTGCATGGGCCCCTGCTCACCACCTTGGGCCAGGAACCGGCCTGGACGGTCGATCGCCTGTTTAATCTGTTGGCCGGTCAGTCCCTGGAACCGCTTCAGGGTCAGGGTTGGGGCGGCGGAGCTGTGGTGGGTCGCCTGTTTCCGGGGAACCTGACGGTGATTGCCAATTTGCTCAATACGCCTTTGCAGCCCGCTTTGGAAGGGGCGATTTTGGCGATCGAAGACGTGACGGAATATCCCTACCGGATCGATCGGCTGTTGACCCAGTGGCGCTTGAGCGGTCTGTTGCGGGCGATCGGGGGCATTGCGATCGGCCATTTCACCGCCTGCGATCCGCCGCCCAACCGGCCCAGTTGCTCCATGGCGGAAGTGCTGCGCGATCGGCTGGGGGATTTGGGCCTGCCGATCGTTTCCGGGTTGCCCTTTGGCCATGAACCCCCGAATGCGGCCTTGCCCGTGGGCACGCTGGCCCGGTTGGATGGGGAGGCGGGCACGTTGGAACTCTTGAGCTAGGCAATTGTGCCCAGCAGGTCAGTCAAGGGGTCAACGGGGCGGGCAAAGCACACCTTAGACCTCTTGCGCGAATCGGCTAACAGCCCTCATCCCCCAACCCCTTCTCCCAAGGTGGGCGAAGGGGAGCCAGAAATCAGGAATAACGGCGATTTCGTTGTTGATTTTCAAGTCCCTCTCCCGACTTGGGAGAGGGATTTAGGGTGAGGGTTTTGATTGATGCAAGAGGTCTCTTGAACCCACTGCTCAACGAATCGGATTTCCATCCTGGATCACCATTGAGGAGCAGGGCCCGGTTGAGTTTTGGGGGCTAGCGATCGTCGCCCCGCAAGGCCAAGGGCGATCGGGGTAACTCAAAGGTTTTCAGCAGCAATTGCCCCGTCGCTTCCCCATCGATCGGGCGGGAAAACCAATAGCCCTGACCATAGGAACAGTCCATCGATTGCAACTGTCGCAACTGCTCGATCGTCTCAATCCCTTCCGCCACCGTGTCCATCCCCAGGGATTCCGCCAGGGCAATAATTGCCCGGACAATGGCCCAATTGCTTTCCTGGTCTGGACTGCGGGTGACAAAGGAGCGATCGATCTTGATGGTGTCGATCGGGAAGCGTTGCAAATAGCTGAGGGATGAATAGCCCGTGCCAAAGTCATCAATGCTCAGTTGAATGCCCCGATCGCGCAGTTTCCGCAACAGGGCCTCCGCCGTTTTGGCATCTGCCATCACCACGCTTTCGGTAATTTCCAACTTCAGGTGCTGCGGCGGCAGTCCCGTTTCCGCCACAATGCCTTCAATGGACTGGGCCAAATTGGGCTGGGTAAACTGCCGCGCCGACAGGTTCACACTCACACTTAGCCCGGCCCACCCATGGGCCGATCGCAGGCTGGGAATGGCCTGTAACCAAACCATCATTTGCTGGCAAGCTTCCCGCAAAATCCATTCGCCCAGGGGAATAATCGTGCCGGTTTCTTCCGCCATGGGAATAAATTCCGCCGGACTCACCAACCCCCGATCGGGATGATGCCAACGCACTAGGGCTTCCAGGCTGGCAACCCGGCCCGTAGCCAAATCCACGATCGGTTGATAAGTCAGGAAAAATTCTTGCCGCTCCATGGCCCGGCGCAAATCGCGCTCCAGATGCAGTTGCGCAATCACCCGCTCGCGGAAGGAGCGATCGAACGCCGCGTAGCAATTGCGGCCCAACTCCTTCGCCCGATACATGGCCAAATCCGCATCCCGCAGCACATCCCCCGGCCGGGCATATTCCGGCGTGCCGAACGCAATGCCAATGCTGGTGGTGATGGTGAATTCGTGGCCATCCACATCAAAGGGAGCTTTCAGGGCCAACTGCACCCGCTCGGCGGCGCGGGTGGCAATTTCCGGCTGATCCAAATCCGTCAGCAAAATGGCAAATTCATCGCCCCCCAGCCGTGCCACCGTGTCCTGGGGCCGCACACAGGTGCGCAACCGGTTCGCCAGTTCCACCAAGAGCCGATCGCCACAGAGGTGACCCAAGCTATCGTTCACCACCTTGAAGCGATCGAGATCTAAAAACAGCACCGCAAAATGGTGATTGCGTTGGCGACGGGCGATCGCCATGGTTTGACCCAACCGATCGATAAACAGGGCCCGATTCGGCAGCCCCGTCAGCGCATCATGGAGCGCGTCATGCAGCAACCGCGACTCCACCAACTTGCGCTCATGGATATCCGCCAAGGATCCCGCCATCCGCAACACATGGCCCCGCCCATCCCGAATCGCCAACCCCCGACAGAGCACCCAGCGCACGGAACCATCCGCATGGCGAATGCGATGCTCACTTTCAAAGTGGTCACTGCGGCCCTGCAAGTGGGCATCTAGCTCCGCTCGCAACTGGGCTTGATCATCCACATAAACCCGATCGAGCCATTCCTGGGGCTGGTCGCCCACTTCCGAATCGCGGTAGCCCAACAACGCCTTCCAGCGGGGCGAAAAATAAACCCGATTGGTCAAAAAATCCCAATCCCACAGCCCGTCATTGGCCCCCCGCACAGCCAAAGCGTACCGCGCCTCACTTTCCCGCAAAGCCGACACCAATTGGGATTGCCCCAAGGCCACCCCCGCCTGCACCGCAATTTGTTGCAACAAGTCCTGCTCAAAGGGTTGCCACTGGCGCGGCCCCTGGCAATGGTGAGCCAACAGCAGTCCCCACAATCGGTTTTGAGAGCGGTCTGGCTCAATCACCGGCTGCAAAATTGGTACGACCAAATTGGCCTGCACACCGAACTGGCGCAGCAGTTGGCGATGGCAAACCGAAATCCGAGCGGTTTCCACATCGTCAATGGCCGAGGTGCGCCCTTCAAGATATTTCTGGTGATAGTGGGTCGTGAAGCAGGGGTCGGAAACGGTTTTGCCCAACAGAGAATAGGGGCCATTGCCGGTAGCCTCCACCACAAAGGAGCCTTGCCGCTGTGCATCGAATTGGTAAACCAAGACCCGATCGCACTGCAACATCCGCTGCACTTCCGTGACCATGGTTTGCAGGATCGTATCCACCCGTGATGACTGGTGAATTTTGAGGGCGATTTCTGCGAACAGTTTCGATCGCCAGTATTGACGCTGTAGCTCGACTTCCGCCTCCATTCGATCGATCACATCCTACCCAGTCTTCATTGAGTTAAACGTTTGATTAAACTGCTCAAATTGGTTCTGTTTTGAGCATTAGCGGGCGATCGCCTGACGAAATCATGACAGCAGCCACCGCCCAACCTTGATGAGCATTCGATGGTGATCCTAACGAAAGGGGGTTGCTGAAACCTCAGCTCAGTGCCTTCGGGCGCAGAATAGCGAATGGGTTTTGAGCCATGGCAATGATGGATCAAAGGCTGTCTAGGGTTTGTGATGGCTAGCTGGGAGCCAGTCGCCTCTCCGGGGTTGAGGTAGAGAGTTTGGGCCCGGCTAACGAAACCGGTGTCTTAGGGTGGCACTGGGGCTGGGTGAGGGTAATGGTGGTTTGAGAGTAACGATTTTGATGCGATCGTAATCGACAAACCCAATTCAAGAAAAGGCGGCCGCGCGATCATTCCTTTCGTTAACCCCTTGATTTACGTTGATTTACGCCACGCTCCTCTAAATGTTCCCGCCAAGCGCCCCCAGCCCATCCCAAGTCGCTTCCCCCACACCGAAAGCGACCATTTGATCATTTGATCGGGTCAGCCCATTCCAGACAGGTCACACCTAAGCCACTTTTCAACGCGAAAGTATCTTAGGGTGTCGTCCTATCCTCCAAAGCCTAGTCTAAAACCCTGTGAATCTTTTAATGATCATGGTTAATAGGCTGAAATAGATCTTCTGTTTATTCAGTCTCCAATCAGGATTGTCTTCTTTGTAGCGGAGCATTACGATTTCAATCCAAGGGTCATGGTCGATCGGTTGGGATCATGACTTTAGATGACTCATGGCTAGAGGGATCCTAAGTAAGATCAGCAAAAAATCTTGACTGCTTTAGGAAAAAACACTGAGATCAACAAAAATCCCGAAGTGATCTACCCGATTTTGATGTCTCAGATTAATCTTTTATATTAACGCGATTATGATACTTTTTTGTTTTTGTCTAATTTTCATTGAGCTTTCATGGGGCTTTTCTTAGATATTTACTGAAAGTTTATAGAATTTATTACAATATTCTATCAAGATTTGATTAATTTTGTAATAAGATTTCGTGAATCAAAATTGCTTCAAAGTCACTTTTAAATTACTTTAAAGCTGACTAGATATTGATTAAAGATTAATCAAGAATTGACTGCAACTTAACTGAGAATCGATCCAATTGCAGTTGAATTGAATACTGATTAAGTCTTGATTTAGTATTTGTTTAATTTTTATTTGATATTTGATCAAAACTTAATCCGATATGGCCTCAATCTAGAAATTTCTCGAGCTTTGATTGGGTTTTGGGGATTGACAAGGCTTGGGTGGGGGGGCAGTTGCCGCTGCGGAGAAGCAACCCAATTTTGAGGCAGACTATTGTTGGAAGCGTTTGGGGACAAAAGTTCATCAGCCCCGAGAATAATAGTTCAAGACTGCTGCTAACGATCAAACTTCAACCATGTCGAATCAGTCGGGTTTCCCCTTTTCGTTCGCAACGTTAGATAATCAGCCCTTTCAAGTGGTTGCCACACCCGATCGCTCGCGGGCGGTGCTTTGTTTGCATGGCTTGGGGGGTGGGCCCTATGAAATGCGACCGTTAGCACCATTGCTGTTGAATTTGGGATGGACGGTGGAGGCGATCGCCTATCCGGGCCATGACCAACCGGGCCCGAAAATGCCCAATTCCCGCTGGGAAGATTGGTATCAGGCGGCGGAGACGGCGTTCGATCGCCTGGCTCAGTCCCATGCTCAGGTGGTGGTGGTCGGATTTTCCACGGGCTGTCCCTTGGCGTTGCGGCTAGCCCTCCAGCGATCGATCGGGGGGTTGGTGTTGCTGAGTCCGTTTATGGCAATTGTTCGCCCTGCGGCCTGGTTGCCCTCGGCGGAACAGTTGTTGCCTTGGGTTTATCCGCTGCTGAAGGAAGTGCCCCGATCGGCCTTGGCCATTGCGGATCCGGAAGGACGGGCGGCGGCCGATCGAGTAGCGCCCTATCGCTCCTTCCATCTGGGTGCTGTGCAGAGTGCGTTGGCACTGATTCAACAAGTGCGGCCCCGGTTAGGGGAAATTACGGTTCCGACGCTGATTGTGCAACCGAAGCGCGATCGGGTGGTGAATCCTCAAGGCGCACTGTATCTTTTTCAATCCCTGGGTTCCTCGTCCAAGCGTCTCTGCTGGCTGGAAAAATCAGACCATATCCTGACGCTGGACTATGATCGCGATCAGGCATTTCAAGAAATTGCCACTTTCTTTGAGCAGCTTCCTGCCTAAATTTCCTGTGCTTCAAGGGCGATCGGGTTGGGAATTTGCTGAGCTTGTGCTGCATGGGGCTGAATTTGTGCCGTATCCTATGGCCCCGTTTGGAGCAGTTGTGAGCGAGGCTGTGGTGGCCCGTTGGCTGCCCGTTGAAAGCTGAAAGTTGAAAAGGCAAATCGGCCCAATGACTGGGGCCAGGCTATTAAGAGATGGCTCGCCCTTGACCATGCCAAAATCAACCATTCAAATTGCTTTTATGGAATTTCATGGAATTTATAATATTGTCCTTGTTGATGTCATTGATTGTTTTTTCTGATATTAAATCCAATATGAAATTCCGTGACTACAATCGAAAAAACTTGATCTCGAGACTTTGCTCAGGATTTTGATTCTTGGAAAATGAGCACTGAAGTAAGCCTGAAGCGAGTGCTGATTCAAAAATTTCTGAAATAAAATTCAAATTTAAGGCCAATGGAATAATCAAAACTTCAGGAAACAATTGTTAACTGGACTACCAAATATTGAAATAATGACCAAAATTTTGAGCCGTAAGAACGGTCAGCGCCAGTATTTTTGATTGGGCAATTTAAGGAATGTGTTGTTTTTCGTCACGTTCTGTCATAATAATTTTAAAAGATTCTTAACAAAGACCGCTGAATCCAAGTAATCAACCCCAAGTGGTCTGCGAATCGGGCAGGAAACTGAAAAATGCCATGGGTGATGCGTGGTTGATGGCAGTTCCCCGGTGCAAGATCCCAACGACTGATCGCTGGCTGAAATGATGTTTGGATCGATAACTAGGTTTTCGAGTATGCCAAGTGCCGACTGGGGCGAACAGTTGCTGAGTGTTGTGGCTACTCAGGTCATCCGCCACCTGTTCACCGCGAGCGATCGGGTGGAGGTGCGGGTGGAATGTACACCTCAGATCAAGTTGCTGCAAGGCCAGGTCGATCGCTTCCAGATGTCTGGCTCGGGGCTGGTGATTCGCCATGCCTTCCGCACAGAGGCCATGGAATTTGAGACCGATGCGGTGTCGATCGACTTTGCGGGCCTGTTGCAGGGGCGGTTGTTGCTGCGTCAACCCACCCAGGCGATCGCGAAGGTGGTGTTGCTGGAAGAGGATATCAACCGGGCGTTCACGGCTCCCTTGGTGGTTCAACATTTGGAAAATTTGCCGCTCCAGGATTGGCAGGACTTGCCCGGGAGCGGGCTGGCCAAGGCTGAAAGCGTTTCGTTCCAATCGATTCAGGTGCGATTGCTGGCCAGCAATCGAATTGCCCTCAGCGCCCAGGCTTGTTTTGGGGCCGATCAACCGGTGCCGATCGCCCTGCAAGCGACCTTGGGCATTGAGCGCCGTCGGCGGTTGCGGTTTTTGAATTGCCAATTTGATCCCGATGGTTTGCCCGATCGCGCCGCTCTGGGCGAAGCAGCGATCGCCCTGGCGGCCTCGGCCAGTGAGCGACTAGGCAAAGTTTTGGATCAGTTGGTGGATCTCGATCGCTTCAATCTGGATGGGGTGACCCTGCGCATCAACACGATCGAAACCCGCGGCCAACAATTGGTATTTAGCGGTTGGGCCCAGGTGAACCATGTGCCGGAAACGACAACTCCGGGATTGGTGGCCTAGTGGCCTAGGAGCTTTAGCCGAAGGGGTAACCCTAGGGGGCTTGGGAGTTCACCGGATAATCCGAATAATCCTCTGCAAAATCGTCTCTGTAGTCTTCACAGTCTTCGCAGTCTTCGCAGTTTTCTGAATAATCTTGCCGGTAGTCGCCATAGTCCGGGTAATCTGGGGCCGCGCCAAGGCGGGAAATGGGGGGCGCGGCGATTCCTTCAACGAGGTTGAACCGATGATTCAGCAAGCTGGCCACTCCGGAACCGCTGACCGGCGGCGAAAACCAATAGCCTTGGCCATATTGGCAACCCAAGGCGCGTAGCTCACGGGCTTGGGCGGAAGTTTCGATGCCCTCGGCCACCACGTTCATGTTCAGGCTCTCTGCCAGGGCCAAAATGGTGCGGGCGATCGCCACGTTGCGCCCATCGGACTCGATCGGGGCCACAAAGGCCCGATCGATCTTCAGCGTATCGATCGGCAGTTGATGCAAACGACTCAGGGACGAATAGCCTGTGCCAAAGTCATCAATGCTGAGTCGAAAGCCCAATTCCCGAAACTCAGCCAAGGTGGCAGCGATCGTATCTTCGCGATCGAGCATCATGCTTTCGGTAATTTCAAACCCAATCCAACTGGGATCAATTTCCTCTCGGACACAGATCGATCGCATGTGCTGAGCCAGGTTGGGTTGGGCCAACTGTTGCACCGACAGGTTCACCGCCACGGTGATCGGTCGCCCGGCCCGCAAGCCCGAATTCCAGTAGCGCAGGTGGCGACAGGTCATTTCCAGCACCCATTCCCCAATTTGGCTGATCACCCCGCTTTCTTCCGCGATCGGCACAAATTCCGCCGGAGAAATCAGGCCCCGTTGCGGGTGATGCCACCGAATCAGCGCCTCAAAGGCCTTCACTTCCCCGGTTGCCAAGCAAATGATCGGTTGATAATAGGGTTCCAGTTCCCCCCGCTCGATCGCCCGCCAAAGTTGATTTTCCAGTTGCAAGCGCGCCACCGCCCGATCGCGCATACTGGGATCAAACACCACCGATTGGCTCTGGCGTAGGGTCTTTGCCCGATACATCGCAATATCCGCATCGCGCAGCAGTTCCTCCGCGTGGCGATAGGCCGGTTTGCCCGGCCCCGTGCGGCTAAACACCACCCCCACACTGGCGCTGGCAAAGATCTCCATCTCATCGATCGTGAATGGATCACTGAGCGCCGCATGAACCCGCTGGGTCACGGCCTCGGCTGTTTCCAACTGCCGTACCTGCTCCACCAGCACCACAAACTCATCTCCGCCCAACCGGGCCACCATCCCCTGCTGAGGCAAGGCCGAAACCAGCCGCCGAGCAATCATTTGCAACAGGCGATCGCCCGTGCCGTGGCCGTGGCTGCTGTTCACCAGCTTGAAGCGATCCACATCCAGCAACAACAGTGCAAAATCCAATTGCTCTCGATCGAGCAATGACTGCACCCGCTCCGCCAAGGCCCGCCGATTGGGCAGCGCCGTCAAGGGGTCATAGAGCGCGTGATATCGCAGCCAGCTTTCCGCCTGCTCATGGGCCGTGATGTCGTGGCAGTTCACCACCACTCCCCGCACCGACGGATCATCCAACAAATTGGTCGTGACCGCCTCCAGCAAATTCCAGTCCCCATTGCGGTGGCGCACACGGTAGCGAACGGGGGGCTGACTCAACCCCGGTTCCGCTAGGGAACGCAACAGGGTTTGCAACACCACCTGCACATCATCCTCATGAACGAAGGTGCTGAGGTGATGGTTAACTGCCTCCTGGGGGGAATATCCTAAAATCCGCTCGGCCGAAGGGCTAACGTAGCAAAACGTCCCTTGCTGATCAAGGATGACGATGATGTCACTGGCATTGGCCAGCAAAGACTCAAACCGATGGTTATTTCCTGGAGACACAGAACCATAGGAAGGTTGAAGGGAGTCAGCCACGCGAGAGCGCCCTCAGAATTTGCCACGTCAGTCGTTGTACCAAGAGCAGATGGGGATTAAAGATTAATCGCAACCCACCCAGTGAGTCCTCTGGATAATTTAGAGGTTACCGGTCGTCTATGGGGCACCGGTCGTTACTGGTGTCGTGACCATCCGGCTGCACTCATTTCCCCACAACCGCCCCCTGGGCCCGGGTAAACCACCACAGAGAATTCCCGGGGCGATCGCCCAAGGTTTGCATTGTTAACAGCGAGTTAACAGCGAATGAATGAGAGTTCCATGAACTGGAGGCCAAGGGATGGAACTGACGCTGATTGAGCGGGAGTGATAACAGCTCCACGGCAGCACCCGATTCTGGAAACTCAGGCTAGCAGGTATGCGGGTTGTCCAGCTCACTAAGTGAATTATTCATCAGCATTTCTTAGCCAGCCTATGACAATCGGCATACCTGCTAGCCGCTGAGATACCAAACATTGCACGAACATCAAAAGACTGACACCCTGACAGTCAAACTCTAACGCAGATTCGCGCTGATTGGAAGCAGCCTCCGAGGGCTTCCGATAAGTGACCAGGGGGGCGCAAGAGCGCGATCGAGCGTCGGTAATGCGGACAGTTGCGACGATTTGGAGTGCTTTGGATCACCACGGGGTCACGATGAAGTCACTCAAAAATGGTACTGGGATCATTGCTAAATGCCCACTCATTCAGGGCAAAACAGCCCCGAGATCAGCCGGTAATGGGTCTGTGATCAACCCACGATCGACTATGGGATCACTGCACGATGCTGACCTGGGCCCGATGCAGCAAACGGCCCTGATGACGAAAACCGGGCATGGTTACTTTGACGCGATCGCCCGGTTGAGCATGACCCCAGGCTAATTGATGCCATTGGGGGTCATAGACCACTTCTTCCCCGATCGGGGCAATTTGTTCAACGGCCCAATGTTCCAGCAACTGATCCAGCGGCCGCAACAGGGGCAAGAGATTGGTGGCGGGAATGTGGGGATTGTGCTGGGCGGCGGCAACGGCCTTATACCAATTCAGCAGCCAAGGTTCCAGAATTTGCAAGCTCGATCGTTGGAATTCCGCCAACAGTTGCTCTCGTTCGCTTTCCAGGCGAGTTTTCAGCCGGTGATATTCCTGCTGAAGCTGCACTAACTCGGCCGCATGAACATCAGGAGCCAACCGCTGGGCCGGGGATTGGTCGGAGGCGGGCTTGGTGTTGTCGGCATTGTTCGCCATGCCCAACAGATCGATCGGGGTGACGTTCAAGGCCTTGGCAATCCGCCCGATCGCATCGAGGCGCAAGCGATCCAAATTGCCTTGCCGCAACAATCGCACCTGATACATAGAAACCTGTGCGGCATCCGCCAAGGCTCGCCAACTGCGCACCTTGGCCGTCACCATCCAACGTTTCAGCAACCGCTCCCGATCGCTCATTAACTTCTCGTACTTTTGCTTGAGTCCTTTACTTGGGCCCCGATGGGCCGCCAATTGCTCCAAACAAGGGCCCTGTCCCTTTCGCTCTTCCCTGGCGCTGGCCCTAGCCAATGGGCTAGTTGCAAGCTCAGGAGCGGATTTCACCCATATCCTACCAGAATGAGCGAAAGCACCCCCGAAAGCCGCTGAACCACCCAACGCAAAGCGCCATCCTTTACATTGCAACTTGCAACATTGCAGCTTTCAACATTTCAACTTGCAATATTTCAACTTGCAATATTTCAGCTTTCAACCGGCTAGCGGCCTGAGCCGGAGATCCTCGATCGCTGGCTGCCCATCCTCAGCCCGTCCCCACGCCAAGGCCTAGGATAAGCGGCTGCTCATCCTAGGGCTGGTTGTCAAATCGCCTGAAACCCTGATTCCGCCGTTGGCAGATCGTGAGAGACAAGGGGCTTAAGCCCCTTGTTACAACGACTGGGATATGGAAAATCAATCGTTTCCGCCTGATCCTAGGAAATGACGACAGCCCCTAAACCGATTCAATCTGACTCAGGCCGATTCAAATGGATTCAGCCAACGCAGCAATTCTTGGCTGAGGCGATTTAGATCGCGATAAAAAATTTCTTGCTTGGCCCATTGCCCGATCGCGTCGAGGGGGCTGAACGCGCCGCCGGTTTGCCACTGAATATCCTGGCCCAAAGGGGTGAGGTGATTTCCCGGTAACTCCTGCAAGGCTAACCAGCCGGGAAAGCGTCGTTGCAAAATGGGAGCCAATCGGCTCGACTGATCCAGATCATCGGTGGCAAAACGAATGAGCAAATTGCGACGAATCCCGTATTGGGCGGCGATCAATTGCTCCGTTTCCGTAGGCGAGGGGGTGAATTCCGCATTCAGCCGCTTATCAAACACATCAGCCGGAACAGCCCCAGGCACAGCACGGTTAATCGACTCCAGAACGGGGCCGAAGCGATCGAACAGGGGAATTGCCCGTTGCGCCGAATAGTTATTGAAGGCCATCAGCGCATTGCCGGCCCGCTCCACCTCAAAGATGCTGCCGATGAGCAGATGCAGCTTGCAGCCCATGCTGTGGCCCAGACCATAGACCGGGATCGATCGCCGCCGCAGTTGACCATGGCGATAAAGCCAATCGATGGCGCGATCGAACCGGATCAGCGCATCCTCCGCGATCGCCTCATGGTCAAACCCAGAATTGACAAAGGGCGTGGCGATCGTTCCGTAACCGCGATTGGCCAGCCGCTCCAGCAACCAGCGGTAGGTGAACTGGGGAGCCGCGCCCACAAAAGCCCCGCCCAGGAAATGAATCACCCCTAGCGGATTCGCCGGGATCAGCACCCAAGCTCCGTTTAATTCACGCCACTGTGCTGCCTGTCCCGCCATCGATCGCCCACGTTCGTTCTGTTGATCAAACCCTTGGCATTGTAGCGCTTTGCTTATGGAGCGGGGTTTCGGCGGGATTTTCTGCCCCCGATCGCCAGAAGATCCCGCCAGGGCCGTAGGCTGGTTAGACACCAAAATTCTTGGGATTTTCGCAACCCCCAGGGGCAAACCATGGCCAGAATTAACGACAACTACCTGAAGCTAAAAGCCGGTTATCTGTTTCCCGAAATCGCCCGCCGGGTGAACGCCTTCGCCGCCGAGCATCCCGATGCGCCGATTATCCGCTTGGGCATTGGCGACGTGACCGAACCGCTGCCGGAAGCCTGCCGTACCGCCATGATCAACGCGGTCAACGACATGGGCGATCGGGGCAGCTTCAAGGGCTACGGCCCCGAGCAGGGCTACGCCTGGTTGCGCGAGGCGATCGCCCAGCATGATTTCCAAGCCCGTGGTTGCGATATTGATGCCTCGGAAATCTTCATCTCCGACGGCTCCAAGTGCGACTGCGGCAACATTCTGGACATCTTCGGCCACGACAACACGATCGCCGTCACCGATCCCGTCTATCCCGTCTATGTGGACACCAACGTGATGGCGGGCCACACGGGCGACGCGAACGATCGGGGCGAGTATGGCGGCTTGGTTTACCTGCCGATTTCCGCCGAAAACGACTTCACCGCCCAAATTCCCAGCGAAAAAGTCGATCTGATCTATCTCTGCTTCCCCAACAATCCCACCGGATCCGTCGCCACCCGCGAACACCTGCAAGCCTGGGTCGATTACGCCCGCAGCCACGGCTCGATTATCTTCTTCGATGCCGCCTACGAAGCCTTCATCACCGATCCGGCGATTCCCCACTCGATTTTTGAAATTGAAGGGGCCCGCGACTGTGCGATCGAGTTCCGCTCCTTCTCCAAAAACGCTGGCTTCACCGGAACCCGTTGCGCCTTGACCGTTGTGCCCAAGACCCTGAAGGGTCAAACTGCTGACGGCACGGGCGTGGATCTCTGGAGCCTGTGGAACCGTCGCCAATCCACCAAGTTCAACGGCGTGTCCTACATTGTCCAGCGCGGGGCCGAGGCGGTCTACTCACCCGAGGGGCAAGCCCAAACCAAAGCCCTGGTGAGCTTCTATCTGGAAAACGCCCAAATCATCCGCGAGAAGCTGACCGAAGCGGGTTTGGCGGTCTATGGCGGCATCAACGCGCCCTATGTGTGGGTGAAAACGCCGAACGGTCTGTCGAGCTGGGATTTCTTTGATAAGTTGCTGCACACCTGCAACGTGGTGGGCACGCCGGGTTCGGGCTTCGGCGCGGCGGGCGAAGGCTATTTCCGCATTTCAGCCTTCAACAGCCGGGCCAACGTGGAAGAAGCCACGCGCCGGATCGTGGAAACCTTCAAGGCGTAATCGCTAAACCTGATCAGGGGCGCGGGGAAAATCGGTCTCCCGCGTACCCTGCAAAGGATTACGAATTAAGCCGCATGAGACGTGGCGGGGGTGATGGGCAACGGTGAACCGTCGGGCAGTAGAACGGGTTGTTCAAGAGCTGCTTGAAGCGATCGCGCCAAGGCTTTAAGTTCATCCAGGCTATTGGCTTTGGGTTGAATCACCGCAGTGGTATCGATCTGAAGGTTGCCCATGCCATCGTCAAAAACTGGGCAGATTTGATAGCGATTGTCTTGGAAGACAACGCGATAGCTTTTGGTGGTGGTTGGTGACGTTGCGCTTGTTTTTTGACCGATTTGGTACAGGAATTCCGGGGCAAAATCTGCACCATTGGGCCAGGCGATCGTGTGGGTTTCTGGGTCGATTGCCACTTGCTGAAAAGCAGCCAGGGATTTGAGGGGTTCAAAAATTTCCCCGTAAAGTTCAGCTTCTAGGTCAACCCGTACCGTTTCTTGATTATTGAAAATCAGTTCTAATTCATAGCCTTGCAAGTGGCGAACTTTTGTAATTGCTAGAGATTGAGGTGCTGTCAACATGGCTAGAGCACTTAATGCCAGAGAAATTTTTAGGACTCGATAAACAAGAGCGGTTTGCGATCGCGGGCCCGCTGCCAATTGTCTCGAAGTTCTGCATCATGCTGATCTGCCCACTCCAGTACCATCCGCAGAGCTTGTTTATTCATTTTCCCTTGGACTAAACCGCTGTCTAGCTCAATTAAAACCTCTTGGTCTTGATAGCGGGCGTGGAAGTGGGGTGGTTGGTGATCGTTGTAGTTGATATAGATAATGATGCCTTGAAAACGGGCAATCGTGGGCATAGTCTTTTAGATCGAGATAAGACGGGATAAACCCAATTTAGTTGTGTAGGTTGGGTTGAGTCTTACGAAACTCAACGTGATCAGTTCAGAACTGACAATCTGCAAACCTCTAAATGATTAGGACGCGATCGCAAAGCCAGTGTGGGGACGAACTTTGGGGTGACGGAATCTGAGCACGATCGCCTGTTGAACAATGCCGCGATCGAGTAAATCTCGGGCTACGCCGGATTCGGTTTCATCGTTTTGAATCCAAATCAAGCCATCAATAATTTCGATATGGATTGGGGTGCTGTGAAAGTAGCGATCGCCCTCCCAGCCGCTGTCGATTAGGGCGTAGTTGTCGCGGGTTTCATCCACAAGGATGCGCAATCGATAGGGGCTATTGGCGCTGTTGCGATAGTCGGCGTGTTCTTGCAAGACGGCTTGAATAATGGTGCGGTAGTTCAGCGGGGTATCCATTGTTTGGGTGATCGTCTTTTTGCTAAATCATTTATCCCAATCAATTTGTGGTCGTGTAGGTTGGGTTGAGTCTTGCGAAACCCAACGCGATCAATGCAGCACTTACTGTTGTTGGGTTTCGTGCCTCAACCCAACCTACTGAGGATCAATTTTAGCGAGTTGTTCGGTTGCCCATTGGCGTAAGAGATCGTCGGGGTCATTGGCAGCGCGATCGCGTAACAAGTCAATCACCAACGGATTCTCAGGCGCAATTTCTAACAATCCATCAAGGGCTGTTCGACGCGGGTTAAATTGCCATTCGTAATCTCGCTGAAGCTGAAATGGATCTTGGGTGGCAACTTCGCACAGTAAGTTGAATGTATCAGGGTCATTTCTCCAGCCCCGAGCCAACTCCTGCACCGCTGCTTGCCGCACAAGCCAGTTCTGATCGGATCGCGCGCGGTCTTTGAGCAAGGGCAAGGTGTCGGGGTCGTCTTTCCAGCCCCGAGCCAACTCCTGCACCGCTACTTGCCGCACAGGCGAGTCCTTATCGGATCGCGCGCGGTCTTTGAGCAAGGGCAAGGTGTCGGGGTCGTCTTTCCAGCCCCGAGCCAACTCCTGCACCGCTGCTTGCCGCACAGATCCGAAC